>CAIJLM010000710.1 GCA_903821495.1 uncultured Chthonomonas sp.
ATCAATTCCTGGCTCATGATTAGAAGCACGAAGCCATGAAACATACCTCTTTGATTTTGCTAACATCTTATACTACTTAGTACGACGAAGAATAGGAAGAAGTGTCGCTAAAAAAGATTAAAAAAGGGTGAAAGGGTTTATGTGCAAGACAAAAGGGGATTAGGCGAGGCGCTCTGTGGCGTAGGTATCGAAGTCAAGAGAGTGAGGCGAGCCATGTTTCAGGCGGAAATAGCCAGCGGCGGCAATCATCGCGGCGTTGTCGGTGCAGAGAATGGGGTCGGGAATGACTACGCGAAGTCCCTCTCTCTCTCCCATCTCTCGCATTCTCAGCTGTAGCAGGCGATTTGCGGCGACTCCTCCCGCTACGCAGAGGGTTTTTACGCCGTACTCGCGAGAGGCGCGTAGCATCTTCTCCACAAGCGCCTCCACTATCGCCGTCTCGTAACTCGCGGCGATGTCTTCTAGCGGAGTCTGCCCGTTATCTCGCTCCAAAAAGGCGCGTATCGAAGTCTTGACCCCGCTGAAGCTGAAGTCGAGGCTATCGCCCATCCCTGCGCGGGGAAAATGGATGCGCTTAGGGTCTCCTGTCTCTGCAAGGCGCGATAGGTTGGGTCCCCCAGGGTAGGGAAGTCCTAGTAGCCGCGCCCCTTTGTCGAAAGCCTCGCCCGCCGCGTCGTCGCGAGTCCGCCCAAGCAGGCGGTACCGCCCGTGCGCCTCCATCAGCATTATCTGCGTATGTCCGCCCGATACAATAAGCATGAGCAGGGGAAAGGCGCTTTCCAAATCAGGAGCCACGAGAAAGTTGGAGTAGAGATGCCCCTCTAAGTGATGTATGCCGACGATGGGTATGTCTAGCGCATAAGCGAGGGCTTTGGCGGCGGATACTCCCACCAGCAGCGCGCCGAGCAAGCCGGGGCGGTTGGTTGTCGCAATGGCTTTTATGTCTCGTATCCCTAGTTGGGCTTCCTCAAGGGCGGTATGGAGAACGGGCAACATTCGCTCTACGTGCAACCGGGAAGCCACTTCGGGGACTACTCCGCCGTAGAGGGCGTGGAGGTCGGCTTGGCTAGCGATAGCATTGGCGCGAATATGAGCGCCATCCACTACGATACCAACGGAGGTCTCATCGCAACTGGTCTCAATGCCTAGTACAGGATAGGGGGAGGGGAGGTCTGGCATTATGCGCTAATAGCGCTCCTCTTGTTGGTAGTGTCGTTCTATCGCTTGACGGCGCTCTTCGAGCAAGGCGCGGTATTCTGGGCGGCGAATGTCGTTCGCCCACATAACGACGGCGCTTTCGCCTGTGTCTATATAGTAGTGCTTTCGCATCGCCATCGCTTCAAAACCGTATTTTCGATAGAGATTTTGGGCGATACGATTGCTCTCTCGCACCTCTAGTTTGAGGTGGTTCGCCCGTTGGCACAGAGCTTCCTCAATCAGGGCTAAGAGTAGCCGTTCGCCGATTTTGCGCCCTTGCCGCGCAGGGTCTACCGCCAATGTGGTGATGTGCGCCTCGTCCATCACAATCCACTGCCCCCCGTATCCCACGATTTTATCCCCTTCCCGCGCCACGTAGTAGTTTGCGGAGCGGTTTGAGATTTCCGTGAGGTAGGCGTTGTAGCGCCAAGGGGTTGTGTAGCACCGCTTATCGATAACGGTGACAGCGTCTAAATCACGCTCTCGCATTGGTTCGACTGAGATAGGAGGAAGAAGTATTGCCATGTCGCACTGCCCATACCATAAAGAAAAATAGGTTCTGATTATTAGTGTAGCGCAGGAAGCGGGAATTGTCAATAACGTGGTAAGAGTTCAGGGTTGCGGGAATGAACCCGGAAATGGGGATACGAAATGCGATTCTACCGCGAAAAACGCGAAAAGGCGCGAAAAAATGCACACTGCAAACCACCCTAGAA
>CAIJLM010000711.1 GCA_903821495.1 uncultured Chthonomonas sp.
CGACGCGCTAGAAGCAGGTGTTGTTGTAGAATACGGCGCAGGGTAGCGCAGGATTGTTGAAGGCTGGTCATGGCGCGTTCTCTCGCTCAAAATAGTGTGCTTACTATTTGTATCGGTAAGTCTATTCCATTTACTCGCGTTTTTTTGTATCCGAAAATATCTTCGCTTCAACCGAAGGAGGTTCGTACCCCTATGAAAAACTCACTCGTTCGCCTCTGCTCTGGTTTTGCGTTCGCGCTACTGCTCGCTCTCGCCTCTCGCGCCAACGCGCAAGTCGGCAAGCCCTGGGTTTGGGGCGACAACGTTCAAGGGCAGATTGGGTTAGGTCGGTTTGGCAACGCAAACGCCCCTCTTCAACCCTTGGCGATCTCTAGCGTGGTTCAGATGACGGGCGGAAACGGAAACTCGTTCGCCCTCAAATCCGATGGAACGGTGTGGGCGTGCGGACTGAACAACAACGGTCAACTCGGAGACGGAACCAGCGCCGATAAGTCCGTCGCGGTTCAGGTATCCGGTCTTACAAATATAACGCAGATTGCAAGCGGCTATGCACACACGCTCGCCCTTAAATCGGATGGAACGGTGTGGGCGTGGGGGCGTAACAACGGAGGGCAGCTCGGAGATGGAACCTACACAAACCGCGCTTTCCCCAAGAAAGTTTCCGGACTGGCGGGGATAACGCAGGTAGCGGGGGGCGGTTCGCACTCTCTCGCAGTGAAGTCGGATGGAACGGTGTGGGCGTGGGGAAGCAATGCCTCTGGGCAACTCGGTAATCAAAGCGGGGCGAATAGCAAAACTCCGGTGAAACTGTCTGGAATAACGGGCGTTTTGCAGGTGGCGGCGGGCGGTTCGCACTCTCTCGCGGTGAAGTCGGACGGAACCCTATGGGCGTGGGGAAGCAATGCCTCTGGGCAACTCGGTATCGGAAGCGCCGATGGCAAGAGCGCGCCCGTGCAGGTTCCCGGTTTTGCAAATGCGGCTCAAGCGGCGGGCGGAACTTCCCACTCTCTCGCCATAAAGACGGATGGCACTGTATGGGCGTTTGGTATCAACGACTTCGGCGAATTGGGGGACGGAACCAAAATAGATAAAAACGCGCCCGTGCAGGTCTCAGGTTTGGCGGGGGCGGTTCAGGTTGGAGCGGGCTACTACCACTCCGTCGCGCTTAAATCCGATGGAACTGCGTGGGCGTGGGGTGGAAACTCTAATGGGCAGGTCGGCGATGGAACCAACTCAGACCGCAAAACGCCCGTGAAGGTATCGGGACTGACGAGTATTGCGCGTATCTCGGCGGGCTATTACGACTCCTATAGCGTAAAATCCGATGGGACTCCCTTTACATGGGGCGACAACTATCACGGCTCTTTGGGAAACGGCTCTACCAATTTTGAACCCCTTCCTGCACAACCCATAGTTCTCGATAGTGTCGTGCAGGTGGCGGGAGGCGACAAGCAGTCCCTAGCGCTCAAATCCGATGGAACGGTCTGGACATGGGGCGATAACCATTTCGGCGAAGTAGGAGATGGAACCCTCCTCGATAGGCATACCCCCGCTCAAATCGTTAGCCTTACGGGGGTTGTGCAGGTAGCGGCGGGTTGGCTACACTCTTTTGCCCTCAAGGTGGACGGAACGCTCTGGTCATGGGGGCGCAACAGTTCCGGTCAGCTAGGCGACGGAACCAATAAGAATAGGCTCGTTCCTATTCAGGTGTCTGGGCTTACGGGGGTTGTGCAGGTTTCAGGAGGCGGTCAGCACACCCTAGCGCTCAAATCAGATGGAACGGTCTGGGCGTGGGGCGAAAACTCCTCCGGACAGGTAGGCGATGGAACCAATAACAACCGAAACGCGCCAGTAAAAGTCTCTGGGCTTACGGGAATTGTGCAGGTAGCGGCGGGCGGCTCTCACTCAATGGCTCTCAAATCGGATGGCACGGTGTGGGTGTGGGGTAGCGACCTGATAAGCCAGTTAGGAGACGCAAACTTCACCGACCAAAACACTCCTATTCAGGTGTCCGGTCTTACGGGAATTGTGCAGGTTTCGGCGGGTTTCCTTCACTCGCTCGCCCTCAAGTCGGACGGAACGGTATGGTCGTGGGGCGATAACACCTATGGCGAACTAGGAGATGGGAGCGGAGATTTTCACTTCACCCCAAATCAGGTGGCGGGGCTTACGGGCGTGGCGCAGATAGCGACGATGGAGGTTCACTGTCTCGCCCTCAAATCGGATGGAACGGTATGGTCGTGGGGATACGACTTCTATGGAGAGTTGGGCGTAGGAGGTACGGTGGATATGGCGCTTGCGCCCCTCGCAGTTCTCTACTCCTCCACCCCTAACCAGAACTATATCGCGATAGGCGGACACCATAGTCTCTCGGTTCAGGCGGTGGTATTGAACTCGAAACTGACCACAAGCGCTCTCACGCAACCACTCGGCAAGGCGTTCAACACTACGGCGCGGCTTAAAGACCAACGGGGACTCATGCTCGCCTTCAAGCAGGTCTCCCTCTCTATTGATGGGACTGCTATAGGCGTGGCGACAACCGACGCTTCGGGCATAGCGACATTCGCCATAACCAACTCCGCGCAGTACGCTATCGGGGCGCATACGCTCAAAGTTTCGTTCGCAGGAGATAGACTCTTCAACGCCTCGACAGCCTCCGCCACGCTGACTATCACGCAAGCCTCAACCCAGATAAGCCCCGCCTCTACGTCGGGGAAGGCGGGAGCGGTCGTGGCGCTCAAAGCGAAACTTCTACGCTCTACCGACAAAGCGGTTTTGGCGAACAAAACGCTACGCTTCCAGATTGATGGCGCAGACGTTGGAACCGCCACGACGGCGACGACGGGCATTGCAAGTCTAAACTACACGATACCTACTGGAATGTCGACAGGAGCGCATCCTATTAAGGTCTTCTTCGATGGGGACGCTTCGTATCTGAGCGGTAGCGCCTCTAGCGCAACCTTGACGGTGAAGTAGGAGTTCCCCCGCTCTTTTGGGAGAACTTCGATCACGCGCATAGACGACGAAAGCGCCCCGCTCTCAAAAGAGCGGGGCGCTTTTCTGTTAGGATGTGTAGCGCCTAGCCTTTGGCTTTTCCGGCGGCGGCTTTCGCTTTTGCGAGTTGAGCGCTCTTGCTCAGTTTGAAAAACTCCGTATCGCAACCAGCGCAACAGAAGTGAAGGCGATAGGTTCCGACCGTATATCCTTTTACTTTTTTGTCTGTTACTGCTTCCCCTGTCATCGCGCACGTCCAAACATCGGTAAGTTTGGCTTGTTGTTTCGTAGCCGGCTTCTTAGGAGCGGGCTTTTTGTCTTTAGCGCCGTCGGCGAGGGCGGGTACCCCCGCCAGTACAGATACGGTCATAAGGAGCGCTATGAGTTTTTTCATGTTCGAATTTCCTTTCTCAGGTCGGTTTTAGATGACCTCAAGCCCGTTGCGGTCAGGCAGGGCGGGGTAAGGCGCGTGCGGTTCGGCTTGATACCAGAAGGCGGTGGAGGAGATGTCGTCTTGAAGGGGCAGGTAGCGTCCGCCGCTTCGCCAGCCCAACGCTTGAATGGTGACTTTGAGGTCTTCTTCAAAGCGAATCGGGTCCATGATATGCCAGCGGTAGAGTCCGTGACGCTGTTGCGAGCGGTACATCCCCTCTCCGCCAGCATTGATGACCTGCGGCATACCCGACCAAGGGGTAGAGAAAACGCCGTAACTGCCGGGCGGTTGCTCGAAGTTCCAAGCGCCCCCGAAGTAGTCCTCGGTTCCTGTTCCCGCAATGGTGGGAAACTCTGCGTCGCCATCCATGAAGAACTTGATTTCGCCCTCGCCCCACCATCCGCAGTTATTCACCTGCCAAGCGAGGTAGGTTCCTACGTACTGCCCATGCCCCTTGACACCCTCAAGAATCGTATGCTCGGTGGCGTAGGGCAGGGGATTGGAGCGTCGGAACTGCGCGTGGAAGTAGGCGCAGTCATCAGGGACATCGGTGAGGGTGTAGTTTATCTGATAGTAGTAGCCCCTGCACTCCTCCTCGGTTAGGTTCTCAATGGTGATTTTCGCCGATTTTCGGAAAGGCATCTCCCAGTAGGAGTTGAAGCCGCCCGCAGGGTTGACGCAGATAGGGAGAGAGGTGATGTTCGCCCGTTGACACCAGCCGTTACAGAAGAAGTCGCCGATAGGGGTCTCTACAGAGGGGGTCTCTTCGCCGTCCCAGTAGATACGCAGGATGAGCGAGCGCCACCAGTTGGGGTGAACCGTGTTCCATATCTGTTGAATAGCGCCGGGTCCCTCTATCTCTGCGAGAGTGACTATCTGGCGCGGTTGGATGTGAATAGAGGGGGAGACCTTCCAACCCTGCCCCAACTCTCTTGCGGAGTTCATACCCGTGCCGGTGGTCGCCATCGCCGCCTTGCCTTTTTCGCCCGTAAAGTTTTCGGCGCTAATGGAGCGAGTTTTGGCGTGGGAGAGCCGCGAGATGTTGTGCAGACCAAGACCAAGACCGTTAAATTCTGTCATAGAAAAAAGAACCTCCTGCCAAAAGTTCAGGGCGGCGGTAGCCGCCCTGAGAGGTTCTTTCTCCAAGTGAAGGGCTAATTCCTGCTTGAACTGTTCATAAGAAAGACACGCCTCTAAAATCGCTTTTACCTCAGAAACAGCGCTTCGAGACAAAATAGCGGCGGAAATCTATCACTACCACGCCCAAATTGCAATCCTAAACCGAGTTTTCAACAAACAGAACACGGAGATTTGCAAAAGCCTCGATAGTGAAACTTAGAATTAAGGCGAAATGCTATGCAATTACTATAATTCTTACCCTCCCCTTCAGCATACGCTGTTTTGAATATTGTGTCAACACTTATTTCGTTTTTTTGCAAGAAATAACGCGCAGTTTTGTTGATGGTGTTAAGGAGAAGGCGTTTGCGCGACGAAACACTCGGCTACGGCGTGGTCTGCTTCGTAGAGTCGGGAGAGGACGAGGTAGGGCTATTCGGCGTGTTCGGCTGTGGATTGGCGGGTTCAGGGGCGGGCGCGTTCGGCATGACAATCGTGAAGTCCTTCATGTCGGATTCGCCTATCTTTTTCGCCTCTGTAAACACCATCACTCTAAACTTTACAGCGGCGGAAAAAGCGTTTTGGGGAAAGTATTGAAGGGGCATAAGCAGGGTCATCTCGAAGGGTTGCTTGTCCTGCGCTATCTCAAGCGGGTAGGCGACCGCTAGTTGCCCGTCGGGAGTGGCGAACGCAGGGGCGTTGGAGTTGGCGGGGATAGGGGTTCCGTTCTGGTCGTAGAAAAGAATGGCGACAAGACCGGGCTTGCCCATCTGTCCGTGAATCTCTCCTGCAACCAGTATCTGCATGATGTCCGCTTGCCCCTCGCGGATAGTCCCTTGATACTCCGTCTTGCTAAAGGAGACAGAATCCTTTTGCGCGGGCGGTATCTCCTGCGTGATTTTCGGCGGGGCGACGTGCGTTTCAAGGGGGGGGGCGGGCTTCGCTTTACTCTCTCCTGAGTTTTGCGTCACGGTTATACCGCCCTGTTTTACGGTAGGCGACTCTGCTGTAGGCGTGTGTGGTCTTCGGCCTGGGTGTATGGCTGGAGCTCAGCCCCGATCGTCTGGCGGTGCTGGTGCTGACCGTGGC
>CAIJLM010000712.1 GCA_903821495.1 uncultured Chthonomonas sp.
ACGATTTAACCTACTCGTGTAGTCAACCCTGATGAGCGTTCATTAGAGGGTAGCGCCACTCCCGCGCCTATTCGGCGCTTTGTGTCCGTTTCAAGTCCGAAATGAACTGACTCAATGGGCGCACATACTCTTTCATGCCTTGGTGAGCGCTAAATTCGAGGTATTTCCGACTCTTATCACTCAGGTAAAACCTGTGTCTGTTCGCCCCCAATGTTACAATTTTATCTTCCGATAAATCCTCGTCGTAAGTAACGAGATTCCAAAGTTCGCGTATTTTGTAGCGACTCAACGCCTCTCTGTCCGCGCTAGAAACCTGCTTCCATCTCTCGCGTAGCGTTCGCTTGCAGGAAATCCCGATAAGCCAACCATCCTTGCCCTTCACCCACTTGTCAACCTCTATATCGGCTTGGAAGTGTTCAGGGGCGTGAGTCGCCGTAATACGAAAATAGGTGAATAGGTAGGAAGTGACATCCTCAAGGCTACCGCCCGCCCGCGTCTTCCGTTTTTGCCCTAATCGACGCTCGAACTCCTGCACAAATGCTGTTAAGATAATGTCTGAATTGACAATCGACAAATCAGATAAACGCTCACGGAGGCGCGAAAAGGCGTGTACAACAAGCGCCCTTTCTGCATTAAGACAGCCTGTAACGCCAAGGTCATCCCACGCGCTTATAACAAGAGCTATACCTGCTTGTCCCTGTGTCCCTAGTATCTGTTTTGCAGTGGCTTCGGCGTATACTTTATCGTCATTAGGCGCCTTTTGAATGGCTTGGTAGAGGGGTATTAGGACAAACTCGAGGGTTAAAACAAACGCATTTACGTCTTCAATACTGTTGAACCTGATGAGAATATCTGTCGCTAGTTGCATGGTTCGCTCACGGATGGCGGTCGCTCTCTTAACACGAGCTTCCAATCGGTTTAAGAGAGCGATGCCGCAATAATTGACCCGCTCTGCTTCCGTAATCTGGACACTCTCTACAATTACACGAAGTTCGTCCGCGATTTGTTGCATCAATACGTTATCTTTTCCTACCACACCGCCATACTTATCTGTATTGATAAGCATTCGGGCGAACCAATAGACGTTATGGTAAGGGTTCGCAATGGATAATGCCTCCATAGAGGTTTGGTCAGAGTTCATAGCTGGTTCCACTCTTCCCCGTTTAGCCGTTTAATCGCCATCTCACAGTATTCGCTTGCGACCTCAATTCCCAAAAATGACCTGTTCAATTTTCGGGCGACATGGGCAGTCGTGCCACTTCCCATAAAGGGGTCTAGCACAAATTCGGCGGAGGTGGATGAGATAATACGACTTATCAAGTCTACTGGGAAGGGCGCTGGGTGGACATTGTTCATCTCCTGCTTAAACTCCCAAATGTCTCCGTAATGGTTCGCTTCCGGAGCAAGGCGAAATTTAGGCTTCGCTATCAGATAAATCACTTCATAGGTGGGCAGGAAATAGCCCGCGTTGAAATTTATTCCGCCTTTACGCTTCCAGATAATAATCTGGCGTATCGGAAAACCTGCCACTATATCCTGCCTATCCTGTAACAACCCTGCCTGTACACGCCATTTATGATTATAAAAGATTGCCCCATCTTCTTTGGTAAGGCGTAGCATCTCTGTGAGGCAGTTACGTTGCCACTCCGCGTACTCATCATGGGGCATACAGTCGTCATAGTTCGCGTATCCCTGCATAAGGCGTGCATTAGCCCACTTTCCGCCGCTACCATTTTTTAACCCATTGCCTGTGGAGTTTTTGAGATTGTAGGGGGGCGAAGTAACCATAAGGTCGAAGGTTTCGTCTGGAAGCGCTCGCATCATTCTCAAAGAATCGCCGCATACAATTTGGTTTCTGAGAGCGTCTACTGGCATCGTTAACGCCTCCGCCTCATTGAGATAACGGGAGGGCGATGGCGGTAGGCTTCCTGGAACGTCTAGCAGACTGGATGTCGATAAAGGCAGGGACTTTTGCAATGAGGATTTAGACACGGGATGACTCCCTTAAAAAATGGATTGTTCTATTTTACCCTGCCGTTTGTCTGTATGTCGCGTCAGAAGTGAACAAAAAAACCTCTCTCTTCTGATTCCATAGGAGAGAGGTTTACGTTGTGAGTTCATATTCCTCTAAGAACGCCGTAACTGCGACAGGAACTGCTCGAAGTTATACTGCGGGTCGTAGCCCAACGTCGTGATGGCTTTGTCTATGTTGTAGCGCAGGTGAACGCGGGGGGCGCGAAGATGGTGGGCGTGGAGCAGTTCGACTGAGCCAGGGTAGTAGCGTTCGATAACGGCTTCGGGGTTTATCTCTAGTTCGGGCCAGTCTTCATCGGCGAAGGGCTTTGCGGAGTGAATAAGAAAGGCTTCACACGCGAACTCCTCCGCTACCACAGCGCCCAGCGCAAGTTCGTTAGCTTGCGCCACGTCGTCTCTGTCCAGCCAGTTGTTCAAACGCCCCAAGCCCGCCGTTTTCCAGTCTGCGGCGAAAAAAGCGCCGTAACGCAGAATAGCGATGTGGAATCCGTGCTTCCGCGCATAGAAGCGGCACATATCTTCCGCCATATATTTGGTGAGAGGGAAGATATGCGTGGGAATACAGGGAACGTGTTCGTCCATCAGCCTCCGCCCGCGCATACCGTCGCCAAGCACCAGTTCGGTGGAGGAGAATACGAGGGCTTTTACACCGTTGAGCTGCATGGCGCGGAGGACGTTATGCGTCCCAGTGAGGTTAATGCTGTAGTAGTCGTCGTAGTTATGGGCGTCGGTGTGTATACCGCAGGCGTGTATGACGGCTTCGCACCCCTGCATCGCCATAGCGAGAGCGATACCATCCCGAATATCTCCTTGCACGGCGGTACAGTCATCGGGGGCTTGCATTGGCGCGAGGTCGAAAAGAACGAGTTCGTGTCCTACGGCGGTCAAGCGAGGAATAAGAGCCAGCGGAAAGTTCCCGCGTGCGCCAGTAATAAGTATTTTCATGGTTGCCTCCGCACTCTACGGTATGAGATACCCTACTATTCGATATGCCTGTTCGTTTTCCCTACTCAGATTCACCCGTGTTATACAAATCCTGATGTGGAAAAGTGCATAGCCTTCCGCGCCGCGCCTCTGCTACAGGAATGGAAGTTCCGTCAAATTCAGAGCAGTTGCATCATTTTGTGCGCTTGCGGGATGACGCGCACATCGGCTAGGAGGCGCGAGGCGCGGGCGTGGAGTTGAATCATGCGGATAGGAGGAACCGTCTTAGGTTCAAAGCCGAACGGGGTGACAGGTTGAAGGATGAGCGGAATCTCCGCAGAGACGGCGCGAATGAGCGATACCGCTCTATCCAGCTCTTCATCGGTGGTTTTGGGCGTGACCACGAACTTGCCGTAGATGTTTTTCGCGCTCCCTATCTCCAAAAAGCGACGGTGCGCCTCCCATGTCTGAGCGTGGGGCAGTCCTGTCGCGGAGGGTGATTTCAAGTCCATCGAGATGGTGTCGAGGTAGGGCAGAACACGCTCAAGGTGGTCGGGGAGCATTCCGTTGGTCTCAAGGAAAGTTGAGAGACCCAGAGCGCGCGCCTCTGGAAGCCACTGCGCCAGAAAACGAGAGTGTAGTAGAGGTTCGCCGCCTGTGATGGAGAGCGAGTGGTGAGGTTCCGAGAGGTAGCCGCTCACTATCTGCGTCAGGCTTTCGGCGGACACAAGGCTCCCAATGCGTCGAAACTCCCAACTTCCGGGCGGCTCCTCCACACGACAGTAGCCGGGTATTCCCGACTCCTTTAGCGTCTCCGGGCTATCGCAGTAGGTGCAACGCAGGTTACAACCATACGTCCGCACGAAGACCTGCCGCTTTCCAATCAGAACTCCTTCGCCTTGAATTGAGGAGAATATCTCCACTAACCGTATCTCGCGAACGCTCATGCTTCCTCCCAACCATAGACTACCGCAACGCTCATCTTCGCCACACGCGCCATCTCCTTCACATCGTGTACGCGCACGATAGAGGCTCCATTCGCGATGGAGAGGGCGACGGTAGCGGCAGTCCCCTCCAAACGCTCGTGCGGAGGCAAATCGCCAAGAACTTTGCCAAGGGTAGATTTGCGCGAGGTTCCCACCAGAACCGGATAGCCGAGTTCAACCAACTCCCTAAGCCTTCTCAAGAGCGCGAGGTTCTGTTGAACCGTCTTGCCGAACCCAAACCCTGGGTCGAGAAGGATGTTTTCACGCGCCAGCCCTGCGCGTAGAGCGAGGTCGGCTTGGGCGCGTAGATGCTCCCTCACCTCCGTCGCTACATCCTCATACTGCGGTTTTAGCGGAATGGCTTTCGGAAGCCCAAGCAGGTGCATGAGGCAGATGGGAACCTGACATCGCACGGCAAGCCCTAGCATATCGGGGTCGGCGCGAAACGCGCTAATGTCGTTCAGCATGACCGCGCCACACGCAAGCGCCCGCTCCGCTACCTTCGCTTTATAGGTGTCTACCGAGATAGGCGTGGCGGGAAAGAGTCTCGCCACCTCCTGAATAACGGGCAGAATACGGCTACACTCCTCCTCTTCCGAGAGAGTTTCAGCGCCGTCAAAGGTGGCGGGGCGCGTGGATTCCCCGCCAATATCCAGTATATCGGCTCCCTCCGCAATCATTCTCTCCGCATGAGAGACCGCTGTTTCCAACGAATCGAAGCGCCCCCCATCCGAAAAAGAGTCGGGGGTTACGTTTAGTACGCCCATCACAAGCGCTCGTTCTCCCTTTTGCGCCCCGCTAAGTAGCGAACGCAACCGGAGGAGAGCGGGGCGGCGTTGGAGTTCAACGGTATCTAGTTGTAGGTTCGGTAGTGACAAGGTTCAGGAAGGTTATTCACCAGATGGTTACTGATTTCGAGGAAGGTTTGCAAGCCGTACTCGCTGAGGAAGAATCCCCTCTCGCGAATAGCGTCCAGAGGGTCGCGCTGTAGTTTTAATCGAAAAATCTTGTCGTCGTTTGCAAGCGCCATTATCTGGCTCACCTGACACTGGTCAAGAGCGCTGAGGGCTTCGTGCGCGACAGGAGCGTGTATGCCCTCTGGTTCGAGGTGTAACACATAGCAGAAATGATAGGCGGCGATAGAGTAGTTTTGGAGCGCCTGACATATCATCGCTTTTTTGAAGTGGTGGTCTGCCGATTCGGGTTCAAAGCGAATGAGGGCATTCACAGTCCGTAGCGCCTTATCAAACTCCTCTATCTGAATATGGGCAGTCGCAAGGGCGGTGTACGCCATAATGTGGCGGGGAGCCATCTGGATAAGTTTTTGGCAGGTTTCGATGGCGCGAACGAAGTTCTGCGTCTCCAGCGCCATCGCTATCAGGAGTTCGTAGCCCTGTGTGCGCTCCGGTTCCAGATATACCGCCTTCTCCACGCACGCGAGGGCGGTTTGAGACGCGCCCAACTGCCGATATATCTCCGCCATTCGCAGGTTGCAGAAGTAGGCGTCCGCCCCCGATGCGATAGCCCGCTCCAGAGCCGTGAGGGCTTTATGCAGTTCGCCATCTTCCGTCAACTGACGCGCCCTGTTCAGGTGGCGTTGCCAGACGGGGAATCGCGAACTACGCTCTGCGGTATTTACGCTATAACTGGGTTCCGGCATTTTGAACACGCACCTTTCCGAAAGATAGTATCCATTTCTAAACTAAGGGGCGATTCTCCTGCTTGAGCGCGAACCTCTCGGTCTCTTTTTTATCTCTCTAAACTCTTACCCGTTACTCAACCCCTCCGCCAACCGGGTAGCGTAAACAGGCTTCGCTGTCGTGCGTCGTAGCGTTCCAGAGTTTGAGGCAAGATATACTGCGGCTCATCCATCGTGGCGATGTTTTGCGACATCATCCAGCCAGGTCCATAGCCGACGTGGAGTGTTTTGCGAACCTGCGCGGAGTGGTTGGTAAAGCCGCCATGGCGTAGATTCTCGGTGAAGAGGATAGCGTCTCCCGCCTTCACCTCCAAGCCTATCATGCCCGGTTCGTCTTCAGGGCGACCTTTATACGGCGAGGGGAAGTTGGTCTTATGGGTTCCCGGGACGACGCAGAAGGCTCCCTGCTCATTAGAGACATCCTGCACGAAGTATATCATTCGCACCATCATACAGTCTATCCCGTTACCGTTAAAGCCGTAGCGGTACTTATGGTCTATGGGACCTCCCATGTGCGTTCCGCTCAGGTTCCCGTTGTAGCGAATCCGAATCTCAGAATTGTTAATGCGAATAGAGCCTTGCACAATCTCTGCGATGCACTCCATCGTTCGCGGGTGATTCACCAAGCAGTCGAAGGCGGTATCGGCATTGAAGAAGTCCTCTATCATCAGGGTCTCTCCCTGCCTATCGCTTCCGAAGGCGAAGTAGCCTCGCTCTGCGTTGTGGTGATACATGGGCCCCCAGAGCGCTTTTTTCTGCGGAGGCGCGTCTATGGTCGCTAAGGCTTCCGCCTCTAGCGCATCTATCGCCGTCGCCAGAGTCGCCACCTCCTGCGGCGTTAGCATATTTTTGAAAATGGCGTATCCCAAACGGTCAAACTCGTACTTTTCAATGGGGTTCATAACGGGCGGGTCTCCCTTCAAGCGTGATTCTTGCTTCCAGTTTCTGCAAAGGTTGGGGTTTCTCCTTGCACAGTTCAAGAATAGAGGGGGTAGGCGAAGGAGCGGGGACTAACCTATGCGAAACACTCCGCGATAGACCGTGACAGCGGGTCCCGTCATTTCGATATCCTCGCCCTCCCGCCAACGAATCTGTAGTTCGCCTCCCTTGCTCGCCACAATGACGGGGCGTTCGGAGGAGGCGTAGCCCTTGAGAATGGCGACAACCCCAGCGGCGCACGCGCCAGTCCCGCATCCCCACGTCTCTCCTGCGCCCCGCTCCCATATTCGCAAGCGAAGACGGTTCTCCCCCTCCGCCGCGCACCACATTAGGCTCGTTCGCTCTGGAAAAAGGGGGTGATTCTCCACCTGTGGGCTAATACGTAAGAAGGTAACGTCGTCAGGGAGGCTCTCTACAAAGGTGACAGTGTGCGTGCTGCCCGTAGAGAGGGCGGAAATAGAAAGGGCTTCGCCATTCGCGAGGGGTAACAGGGCGCTAAGAGGGTTTTCGAGAAGCGTAGGAATATCGGCGGGGGAGAGGCGCGGTAGCCCCATTTTAACAGCGATATGCTCTACCGCGCCGTCTGAAGACAGGCATACGCGAACAGCGCAAACGCCCGCCAGCGTTTCAATCGTCATTTGGGGGCGTATGACAATGCCCTGCTCGTAGGCGAATCGCGCCAGACACCGCAAACCGTTTCCGCACACGTCGTAAGTGCCATCTGGGTTCAGCATTATCATGCGAATATCGGCAATGGGCGAATCCGTGAGAACGAGTAGCCCATCCGCGCCGACCCCCGTATGGCGGCGGCACATTTCAATCGCGAGATGGCTCCAGTCTTCGTCACATTCGCGCCCGTCCACTACGACGAAATCGTTACCGACTCCCTGCATCTTATGAAAGAGTATCTCTCTGGTTGTTGAGTTCATTATGGAGGCGCTCACTCCTGTAGCCACTTCCAAACGGCAAGGTACTCCTCAGAGGTAGTAAGAACGCCGTCGCTCATCTCCTCAAGAATGTTTGGTCCCCACGCCTTCATGTACCAAACCTCGTCCTTTGAGATAAATAGAGAGAGTCTTTTGGGCTTCTTAGCCCATGCAAAAGCGACTATGCCTTCCTCATTTGCGGTGATATGGGGTGAATGCCACTCGTAATTGCAACGCTTTGTTTCGTCATACATTACCTGAATCCACTGTTTCGCCTTCGTAATAGAGTCAGGGACGGGAGCGGAAACGTCGTTACCGTTCCAGTTTTCCCTGAACTCGTGTAGCTCATTTAATCGTTTCCATGAGGCGGTGAGCGGGTGTTCTGTAAGGTCGGTTACTTCTTGCATCTCCATCTGACGTTACCCTTTTCGCTTATCGCGGTTCAAAGCGTCCCTGATTGATATAACCATTATAATCTGTAGGTAGACTATTGTCAAGGCGAAAAGCGCTTATGAAGTAGAGCGCAGTTCCACACCACAAAAGCCCTTCGCCTACAGTTGGACGAAGGGCTTTTGTAGCGAAAATAAGGCGGAGGACTACCCTTTGAGGGCTTCCGCGCCTCCCACAATTTCGGAAATCTCGCGTGTGATGTTCGCCTGACGCGCCCGGTTCATCTGGAGGGTGAGGCTCGAAATCATCTTGCCCGCGTTCTCTGTCGCGTTGGTCATGGAGGTCATGCGCGACCCGTGTTCGCTCGCCATCGATTCGAGGAGAGCCTGATAGACCTGTCCTTCAAGATAACGGGGCAGTAGCCCGTGCATCAGCTCCTGCGCGTCTGGCTCGAAAATATAGTCGCTATCCGCGCTGGCGGCGGTCTCTTCCACTTCGGGGGTCTGAACGGGAAGCAGTTGAATGTCCGTGGGGGTCTGCGAGATAGCCGACTTGAACTTTGTATAGAGCAGAATGAGCTGGTCTATCTCTTCCGTCTCAAAAGCCTGGCGCACGGCGCGGGTTACGTCTTGCGCCTCTGTAAAGGAGACGGCGGCGCTGTTGAGATGAAACTCTTGAGCGATATTAAAACCGCGTCGGCTGAAGAACTGAATCCCCTTGCGCCCGATGAGGTAGAGTTTAATACGAGTCGGGTCGTACTCGCGCAAAAGTTCGGAGGCGCGACGTAGCATCGCCGAGTTATAGGAGCCCGCAAGCCCTCTATCCGAGGTGATGATGAGAAAGCCGATGTTGCGAGGCGTACGCACTTCAAGCAGAGGGTGCTGAACCTCCGCGCCAACCGCTTTCGCGAGGCTGGTCATCATCTCCCGCATAGTGTTAGCGTAGGGGCGAGCCGCCTGCACTCTATCTTGAGCGCGTTTTAGACGCGCCGCCGCCACCATCTTCATGGCTTTGGTTATCTGCTGGATATTTTTCGCTACTTTGATACGTTGTCGTATCTGACGAATGGTTGCCATCTATCAAAAACTCCCTAGTGTCTAGCCCCGAATCGCCGAAAGGTGCGCGTCAATAAGCGCGTTGTCGGCGGATTTGGGGTCGTTGGGGTATCTATCCGCAATCTCTAGCGCGAACTCTTTGTAGGTGTCGAGAGTGATGCCGCGCTTGCCTAGCCGTTGCGAGAGATACGATGCGCCGACCACTGCGGAGCAGTCGGAGCCAAAGTCTGCAGTCATAATGGAGGGTACGCCGAGTCGGACGCACTCCACCATATTCTGAATTTCGCCATAGAACGAGGAGGGCCAGAACTGCCATGTCGAGCCGCTCGTCTCAATGCGCCGCGATACGTTCTCGAAGGAGTCGTAGACTACTGCGTAGGTGCGGCTGTCAACGGTCTCGAATACGATGCGCCCCGTCGTGCCGATGATGGCGGTGTCGGGCGAATCGCGGTGGCTCCATGAGCCTTCTACGTGCGCGGTAGACCACGAGAGTTTTTCGGGGTCTTCAAATCGAATAAGGATATGCGCGTCGTCGTCAACGGTCACTTTCTGCAAGCGCCCGTCAATAATGCGGTTGGGCATACGAATCGACATACCGAAAGGCTCCGCCGCCTTAACAACGGTGGGCTTCTTCTCTAGTCCGCTCATATACCACGCCGCGCCAATCGCATGGATGCCGTTGTCGAGTAGAGCGCCGCCGCCGCCCATATCGGAGTTCCAGAAGCGTCCGTTGCCTTCAGGTCCCCCGTGCGCGGTAGCCAAAAACATGAGGATGGGTTCGCCAATCGCGCCCGCGTCAATCAGTTTCTTCGCGGTATAGTAGTCCTTGTCGAAGAGCCAGTTTTCGTTGTGCTGATAGATTTTACCGCTACTCTTGACCGCCTCTTTCAGGCGCAGGGTCTCTAGCCAGCTACGTGCGATAGGCTTTTCGCACATAACGTTCAGCCCCCCGTTAAGGGCTTGAATGGAGAGCGGCGCATGGAGGACGGGCTGAGTGCAGATGTCTACGAGGTCAGGTTTCACCTGCTCAATAATCTCGCGAATATCTTCGTAGACGCGAACCTCATCAAGGTCGCGCTGTAGCCGCTCAATGGTCGCGCTGTCCTTTTGGTCTTTCGCTTTTTCGATTCGCGCCGCAGTGAGGGCGGCGAAGCGCTCCATAACCAGTTTTTGGGCTTTGGGGTCTGGGTCGCAGAAGGCGACCATCTGGGCTTGCGCGAGTTCGGGATAGACAGGCAAGTGCGCCCCGCGGAAAATATTTCCGGTTCCGATTGCGGCGACGCGAACACGGCTCTCAGGGTTCATTGCTGCGGACTCTCCTTTGGTTTGAGTAACAATATGCCACGATACGGAGGGTATCGCCTCTGGCGCGACCTCTTCAGTGAGTTCTAGGGCAGGCTCTTCCGCCTCTATCTCAGCGACAGTTTCGCTCGGCTCTTCTATCATCGCTTCCGCTACAGGCTCCACAGAAGCCTCTCTCTCCTCTTCAGGCTGAACCGTGAAAGGCGAGACATTCTCGGTAATGGGGGCGAAGGTGTCTGTAATCATCTCTTCTATGGAGCGTTGCGGTTCAGCGTCCTCTTCTACAAGCGTCTCTATATCCCGCTCTGTAGCGTCCTCCGCAAGAACCGCCTCCTCAGATTCCGCAGGCGCTTCCTCGGCAATCTCCTCCGTAACGAACTCTGCGACAGGCTCGTCCACTACAGGCTCTTCAACGGGATCCTCTACAGGTTCCGCCTCTTCCACGATTCCGCCTTCCGACTCTTCTACGAGTTCCGCCTCTATAACAGCCTCCTCCTCCACTTCCGCAAGAGGCTCTTCTGCAATCACTGGCTCGGCTATCGGCTCTTCTTCAGCAGGCGTTTCGGCGATGAGTTCCGCTTCCACCTCAATAATGGGCTGTTCTAGCGTCCCTCCATCCCGCTCCTCTTCAGGGTCAGGGTCGGAGATAATAGAGAGGAAGGGGCGCTGTATCTCGGCGCTGGGAGTGGCGGGGGAATCGAATTCGAGGAAGTCCGCTTTGCGGGGAGGTAGGGGCGCAGGTTCGGCGGAAGAGGCGATTCCTAATCGCGCCTCCATCGCTTGAAGTTGCTTTTCGGCGGACTCTTCTGGCGTAGGTTTGGGGAGGGCGGGGGCTTGTTGTCCTCCCGTTATCTCCTGACGCGCGCTCGCTTCGCTTTGGAGGTTGATTATCTTCTGTTCAGCTCTGTTAAATTCGTCGCCCGTCATCAAGTCCGTTCGTGCGCTACTCAGGCGAACAAACTGCCCTTGCAAATCGTTGAGTTGTTGCGCGAGGCGAGATTCCTCTTCGGGGAGACGCGATTTCGCCGCCTCCGCCTCAACTTCCGCCTCCATAAGTTGCTGGCGAATACGCCCGAACTCCGCTTCACGGGCGCTGAGTTCGTTGCGAAGTTCGTTGGCGAGTTGGTCTCGATTCGCCTGTTCCGCCGTTCCCAGTTTCCCTTTTAGGTCGCTGATACCGCGCTCTTGCCGCCGCGACTCGTCGCTCAGTCGGTTTCGGCGCATGACCAACATCACCACGCTCTCACGCAGTTGCCCCATCGCCGTCCGCACTTCGCGCATAGCGTCTTCGATGTGCGTTTTAGGGTCCCGACTTATATCGCTCATAATTGACCTCTTGAAAAATGGACTTCTCGCTCACACCACACAAAACTCAAAAGCGCGCTTCTTTGGACGGAGACTGAAAGCCTCCGTCCATAAGCCCTTTATCTATCGGTTCAGGAACTTCTTCACCGCCGCGACAACGGCTACCTTGAGCTCCGCTTCGTTCTCTTTATCGAGGTCTTTCGCAAGGCGAATTTTCTCGATGACGTGCGGGTAGTTGTCCGCAAGATAGGGGTGGAAGAAGTCCTCAAACTTGCGAATATCGTCGCGGTTCAGGTCGTCCAGCAACCCGTTTACACCCGCGAAGATGATAGTGACCTGCTGTTCGAGCGGCATGGGCTTGAACTGGGGTTGCTTCAAAATCTCTACGAGGCGCGTACCGCGCTCCAGCTGGTCGCGGGTAATTTTATCGAGGTCGGAGGCGAACTGCGAGAACGCCTGCACTTCGCGGAACTGCGCGAGGTCGAGGCGCAACTGCCCCGCAACGCTCTTGCCCTTCATGGCGTTGGTCATAGCGGCGCGTCCTACGCGAGAGACGGAGATACCTACGTTGATAGCGGGGCGGATACCAGAGTTGAAAAGCTCCGGCTCAAGGAATATCTGCCCATCGGTAATCGAAATAACGTTTGTCGGGATATAGGCGGACACGTCGGAAGCCATCGTTTCGATAATGGGAAGAGCGGTTAGGCTACCGCCCGTACCGGGAACACGGCGCACTTCAAGGGTATCGTTCGCGAGTTCTGTAAGCGCGTGTTTCGCCTCTTTGGGTCCGTCGCCACCCTGATAGACATGGCCATTCACACCCGTTTTGGTATCTACGGGGGCGTTTTTGTCTACCACGATATAGTCTTCGCGCACTTTCGCGGCGCGTTCTAGCAGACGGCTGTGGAGGTAGAAAACGTCGCCGGGGTAGGCTTCGCGTCCGGGCGGGCGGCGCAGAAGCAGAGAGACTTGGCGATAGGCTACAGCGTGCTTAGAGAGGTCGTCGTACACAACGAGCGCGTGCTTCCCTTGATCGCGGAAGTATTCGCCAAGAGAGCAACCCGTGTAGGGGGCGATATACTGCATAGGGGCGGGGTCGGAAGCGGACGCGGAGACGATAATCGTATACTCCATCGCTCCCGCCTCTTCCAATGCGATACGCACATTGTTGACGGTAGAGGCTTTCTGACCAATTGCGACGTAGATACAGATAACGTCGCCTCCGCGTTGGCTAAGAATGGTGTCTATCGCGATAGCGGTCTTACCCGTGCCGCGGTCTCCGATAATCAGTTCACGCTGTCCGCGTCCGATAGGAACGAGCGCGTCTACCGCTTTGATGCCTGTGTGAAGAGGCTCTTTGACGGGCTGACGATCGACAACGCCCGGCGCGCGGTTCTCAATAAAGGCGAACTCACTGGTAACGATGGGCCCCTTGCCGTCTAGCGGATCGCCAACAGCGCTGACAACGCGCCCTAGCATGGCGGGACCGACGGGAACTTCGATGATGCGCCCGGTTCGCTTGACGGTTGTGCCTTCGCTGATGTCGATGTCGGGACCGAGAATAACGGCTCCCACATTGTCCTCTTCAAGGTTGAGGGCGATAGCGCGGATGACGGCGCCGTTTCGGTCTACAATGGGGTTGCCCTTGTCATCAAGGAACTCAAGAAGTTCCGAGACCATGCACTCCCGTAGACCGTAGACACGGGCGATACCGTCTCCCACTTGCAAAACGGTTCCTACACCCTCTTCTTTGAGTTCGCGGGTATAGGATTGGAGTTCACGCTCCAGTATAGAAGTAATCTCTTCTGGTCGAATAGCCATTCTTTTTACAGACTCCTTCAGACGGACGGGGGAACAGCGCCTACACCCAAAAAGGATGGGCGAAGCCCCCGATGCTCTTATCACTAAGTGGTAACTCTCTTCGCCTATAGAGGCGAAAGGTTAGGGTTCAATCTTGAAACTCTTTAGCCGAATGCTTACCGTGGTCTGCGGAAGTTTCACCTTACGCTGCACTAAGCCTACATTGGGCGCGAACCAGTAGTCTACAGGGAGAACGGCGCGTCTTACCTTGCCGTTTAACTGCCCGTATAAGACCTGTTCGCAATGCACTTGAAACGCGATAAACTTGCCGGCGGGGGTCTCCACCTCTTCGGGGCCACTCACGCTCATGGTGGACTCGGCGCGTCCTTCGCTACTCTTCTGAACGATTTTGCCCTTCCAACTCCACGTCTTTTCAGGCGTGAGCGGAAAGCGTAACAAGGGCAGTGGAGGAACCAGTTTTTCGCTTGCGTTCTCGCCTCCCGCAATGCGAAGAGCGGCGGTAGGCGTTATATAGTACTTTTCGATACGGGCGAGGTTACCATTCTCACGGTACTCCAACGCCGCATAGAAACCTGTCTTGTCTTTGGTGACTTTGGAGACTTTTACCTCTTGAATAAAGGTCTGAACCTCTCCGCTGTTCATGCCCGGCGCGACAACCTCATACGTCCAGATACTGCCCAACGTCATTGGAAAGTAGTTTTCCAGAGTCGCGGGCTGTTTGGGCGCTTGAACCTGAGCGGGTAAAAGGCATACCGCCGCCCCGATAAAAGAAGAGAAGGAGAACACGATTCGGATACCTCCTCAAGCCTTCGAGGGGACTAGGCTTCCTGTAAAAGCTGTTCGCGGACGCGCTCTAAGGTTCCGCGCACGCTTCCGTCAATTATCGTATCCTGCAAGCGCACCACCACGCCCCCCATTATAGAGGAGTCTACATGAACGCTGAGAAGCACGCTCTCGCCCGTTCTCTTTTCGAGGCTACGGGTCAGTTCGGTCTTCTCCGCTTCGGAAGGCTCTACTGCGAAGGTCGCTTCAGCGCGTACAAGATGGCGCGAAGAGTCCACCTGTTGACGCAGTTCAAAATCTATTGCGTCGAGGAGGTCTTCGCGGCGTTTATCTATAAGAAGCCTCAGAAAAGCGAGGGTAGCGGGGTCAAGGGAGCCGCCCAGTATCGCTAAAATCTGTTCGCGTTTGCGCCCGGAGGGGACGAGAGGGCTTTCCCAGTACTGACGCAGGGTAGGGGCTTGGCTCATCAGGTTCAGCAGGTCTGTAATGTCCTGTGTAATGATGTCCAGTTTCTGCGTCTGCACTCCTGTATTGAAAAGAGCGATGGCGTAGCGCTTTGCGGCGCGTGTGTCTTTGTTCGCCATGCGTTACGCTCCTTTCTCGGCGCTAGAGGTCGCCACTTGCGATACAAACTCTTGAATCAGCGTTCTCTGCATACTCTCATTGCTGAATGCGGAGATGGAACCCTCCGCCGCAGACATGGTCTGCTGAATAAGTTCTCTGCGGAGAAGGATGCGTTGGCGGGTCTGTTCTCGCGACAGCTCCTCTTCAACACGACGCTTGATAAGGATGGCGTTCTGCTCCGCTTCGGCTATCATTTCGCCGCGCACCTGTTCGGCTTCTCGAACTGCCGCGCCGATGCGCTCTCGTTGTTCGCCTTCGATGCCGCGTAGCCGCGCCGAGTAGTCCTCATAGACGGATTTGGCTTCCGAGAGGGCTTTATCTACCTGCGCGTGCGACTCTGCGATGCGCGATGCGCGGTCGTTGAGCATATTCCCAATAGCGGGTTTGGCGAATTTCCACATCACGACGGCGAACAGGATAAAACCGACTACCTGCCCTTTGAACGCTTCAGGAAACTCGATGACCCACGGGATACCGATTTCTGCTAGTTGAAACAACACGTTAATCTTTCCCTCTCTCTTAGGATTGGTTGAGGGGCGATGCAGTGCGCGTTTTGCGCCTTAGTTTCGGGCGGGGTCGCCTCCCGAACTCTGCACACGTTCAGCGATGAGGGGGCGTAGAGCGTTTCTGTCAGACGCGCCGCCAAGGGCTTTGCCTGCGACATCAAGGGCGAGGTTGGCTATACGCTCGCGTAGTTGCGCCATCCCCTCCTCTTTGTCCCGCTCTATTCGGGCGATACCCTCTTTGAGGGTCGCCTCGGCATCGGCGCGGGCTTGCGCGAGGATTCGCTCGCGTTCGGCTTGCGCCTCTTTAATTGCAGTCTGAATCTGCGTTCGGGCTTCGGTCTCCACTACCAGAATACGCGCCTGATAGTCGTTCCGAATGTTCTCGATTTCGTTGCGCGTCTGTTCTACCGTAGTGTGCGCCCGTTCGATTTCGTCGTGACGGCTCTGGACGCGCCCCAAAACGGGCTTCCAGTAGAGGGCTTTCATGATTCCCCACAGAAGGAGAAACATAACAACCTGCATCAAGAATACCTTAGGGTCGAAATTCAGACTTTTAGTGATGGAGTCTAGCATAAAATTAGTGACCTCAAGAGGCGAGTTAGTATCGACTCTTGAAGGGGTGCGTTCACCTGAAAGCGCAAGCGTCATACCTCCTCCCCTCATGCTTTTGGGCGCGGGGGAGGAAGCGGAAGCCAGAACCTAGTTACAGATGAACAGAAGAGGGTGGATGAGACCTTTCTTCTGGAAAACCGTAGGCGAGCCTACTTGGCGCCGGCTTGAATAGCCTGAAGAACTGCGGCGGAATCCGGAATCTTGCCGCTGAGCAGGAGGAACACCAGGAGGGAGAGGATAACGAGCGACTCGATAAAGACGAGCGCAAGAATCATCGAAGTCTGGAGTTTGCTCTGCAGTTCGGGTTGGCGAGCCATAGATTCGAGAGCGGATGCCGCGGCGCGTCCCTGTCCGAGACCAGCGCCAAGAACCGCAATCGGAACGCCGAGTCCGACGGCGAAGGCTAAAGCCATAAAGTAAATCATCTTTGCTTCCTTTCAATCAACAGATAGGTCGAATGGGTTGTCCGCCCTAAGGCGGAAGAACATGAAGAGACAGCGCACAGCGGGATTAGTGTCCTGCGGCGTGCGCGTGATGGTCGTGCGCCCCTTCGCCATGGCGCTCCTCATGTTCGTGTTCATGCGGGGCGACAAGCGAAAGGTAGATACAGGTGAGGGTCGAGAAGACCATCGCCTGCACAAAACAGGTTATTAAGGAGAGAAGCATGATAGGGAACTGGAACGGGATGAAACCCAGCGCCTGGCTTCCCATCATGGTTACTCCTAACCCTGCAAGTACAACGAGAATAACATCCTCGCCAAAAATGTTTCCGAAAAGTCGGATGGCGAGCGTAAAGGGGCGGAACAGTTCGGACATTAGCTCAATGGGTAACATGAGCGGAGCCATGAGAGGCAGTTTGCCGAACTTGGGTCCCAGAAAGTGGGAGAAGTGCCCCCACAACCCGTTATTGCGGATACCCCACACCTGCACGTAGAAGAAAACGATTACGCCTAGCGCAAGGGTGGTAGTGATATTGGAGGTTGGAGAGTGAAGACCGGGAACAAGCCCGATGTAGTTCATCAGCCCGATATAGAGAAAAAGCGTTCCCACAAAGGGAGTGTGCTTTCCGCCTTCGGGACCGATGACCGTAATTACGAAGTTGTTCAGGCTCTCCGCTACGGCTTCCGAGAGGTTTTGGAAACCTTTGGGAAGTCTCTCCGTTTTGCTTTTGGCTACGGCTCCGAATATCACAAGAACGACGGCTATTAGAAGAGCGTTCGAGAAGAGCAGACCGGGGTCAGCCATCTCGCCCGGCTTGGCGTGATGCTCATGCCCTTCGCCAGCGTGGGTCTCCCCTGCGACGGGCGATTCGCTCTTATGCTGTTCGCCCTCTGGCTTCTCCGCCTGTGCGATAACGATGGGAGCGCCAGTAGGCTTTTCGGTAATGCTTCCCGATTTTAGACTTTCAGGCATTGCCTAACCTCTTTCCCCCGACAACTCCGCCTTGAGTTGTTGGAGCCGTTGGATAGAATGTTGTAGGTCGGTGGATACCGCCTCTTGCACGGGTTTGGGTTGCGGCTGATGTTCTGGTAGTAGCGTTTTTATCGCATCCAGCCCTATCAACACGGGAACTATCACTGCGCCGCCAAGTAACGCGAACGCGCTGAACCCGGGCGCGTGTATCGCTAGAAAGAGGCAGACCCCATAGAACGGCAGTTTGAAAAAGAGTAGTAGCGTGAGAAGGAAAGTGGCGATTTGGGGCGCTTTCGGGTGTAGAAGGCGCGGCAGAACCACCATCAGGCTTATCAGACTAAATAGGGAGAGAAACGCTCCCCAGAGATAACTTACCGCCCAGTTTCCATGCTTGCTTACCACAAGCGCGAACGTCAATGCAACGGAAAACAGCAGACCTTCGCGTACTACGCGCCTTGTTAGGCTCTGCCGCTTTTTTGCGTTTGGTATCACTTCTTTGCTTTCTTCGTCTTTGTGCGGTTATGTTTGGTTTCGCTTCTGTGTGACCAACGGAGCCGCACCTCTTTGCGGGGGGATTTTGCCCTTTGCCGCGACAATCGGTCTTATTATGTCACAGAACGAAAACTATTCTTATCACTCTCGCCAAAATTTCGGCGGATTCTTCCAGAATTGGGCTTTTTAGCGCAAACTAGCGCTCAATCTCCCAGTTTTTGCAGGACTCGCAGTAGTGAGTTTACGCCCACCGCCATCCCTATCATCAGCCCTAGCCCTGCAAACCAGTAGGTGGCGTGCTTCAACTTCGCATCTAGCGCGTACCCGCCTACCGCGAGAATCATTATGGGCGTTATAAACGCAGAGGCGGCGATGGAGGCGAGAGCCGTTTTGTTGTACGAATCTCCCTGCGCCTCTTTAACCTCTTTCACCTTAGAAGGGCGCGGCGGCAGAACAGGGTTTAACGCGGGCGCTTCCGGTAGTTCCAGACGCGGAGGCGTTTCGGGGAAACGGGCTTCTTCCGCCCCATCGCCCTCATTTTCTCGCCTCTCTTCGCTCATTCCGATACCTACTTTCGCGCAACCTACTGATCAAAAAGCCTGTCGTGTAGCAGTTTGACCGCCTGCTTCACGTCCGCCTCCGCAATCAGACACGAGACCGACATTTCGGAGTCGGCAATCTGATGGACATGGATACCCGCTTTATGCAGAGTCTCCAAAATGTTGAGAATAACGCCCGGTACGCGCCTATGGCTAGAAGCCACTACCGAGACTGTGGTGCAGTCCTCAATCGCGCTGGCGGGTATATCTACGACGCTAACCATGCTCTCCACCGCTTTTAGGAGCGGACGTTGAACGCGGTAGGCGAGGTCAAGCCCGCCTTGATACTTAAAAATGTAGTAGGTGGCGCGTTTGCCTTCCGCGTTCACGGTTTTGTGTTCGAGCGGAATTACCATTCCGTCTAGCAAATCACGGGCGACAGGGTAGCGTTCGCGGGGAACTGCAAACGAGAGCGCTGTCGGGCTATAGGTTACGAAGTAGATGTTCACGCCCGCCTGCGCCATCATGCGAAAGACTTCGCGCTCCACTACGCGCTTATGCTCGCTCTCCCCAATATCGAGGCGAATATAGGCGATACGCCCGGTGTTGGCGATACCTGTGAGCCGTCGCGCCATTGTGGCATGGTACTCGCTGGCGAAACCGTCTTTTTTCATACTCGCGATGCGCGTTCCGGGTTCATCCGTAAAAGTAGACTTCACCCAGAGCGGAACATCGTGATCCATGGCGATTTCGGCGGCGCGGGGATGCACAACTTTCGCGCCCTGATGCGCCAACTCCGCCACCTCTTGGTAGGTGCAAACGCCGAGTGTTTTGGCGTGAGACACAACTCGCGGGTCGGCGGTCTTCACTCCGTTGACATCTGTATAGATTTCTACCGCTATGGCTTCCAGAGCCACGCCGAGCGCCGAAGCCGTCGTGTCGCTACCGCCGCGCCCCAACGTGGTTATCGCGTGCGCCTCTGTGTGGTTTTCGGGGGCGTTTATTCCTTGAAAGCCGCAGACTACCGGAATCACTCCCTGCTCCAGAAGGCTGAACAGGTACTCTGTGCGTATCTCCATGATACGCGCATCGGTAAACTCGGAGTCGGTAATAATGCCCGCTTGTCCGCCTGTGAGGGCGATAGACCTACAGCCGGCGGCTTTGAGCGCCTGAGCGAAGATGACGGAGGATATCATCTCTCCGCACGCCATCATCACATCGGTTTCGCGCTTGCTGGGCTTTACGTCTTTATCTACGCCGTTGAGCATATCAATCAGCGTGTCGGTGGCGTAGGGTTCGCCTTTGCGTCCCATTGCGGAGACCACTACCACGGGGCTATATCCGGCTTCTCTCGCTTTCAGAACTTTGCGAACGGCGAGTAGGCGGTTTTCGTCGGTAGCGACGGAGGTTCCCCCAAACTTCTGAATTAAAATTTTCATAGGGTCTCCTCCTCTTCAATGCTCTTGTGGAAGACCGCTGTTTCGGGTATCCCAAAGGTTTGGCGAAGGGAGACCAACGCTTTTTCTAAAATCGCCTCTTCCACAAGGCACTGCACGGTATTGTGCGCGTCGCTCGTGGTGTAGATGGTTGCGCCTACTGCGCCCAGAGCGTCGGTAATGCTGGACATCACCCCGTAGAGGTCGCGCATGGCGGCGGCGCGTGTGGCTACGAAGCAGAGGTTCGGACGTATCTCGGCGGCGAGGTTCGCGCTGGCGAGAGCCTGCCGCGTTCTGTCTAAATCGCTCATAGCGAAGGCGAGAGTGAGGGCGGTGCGGTGCATTTTAACACAAAAGACGGGAATGGAGGCGACAGTGAATATCCGCAAGGCGTGGAGGTAACTCTCTTGAACGGACGCTTCGTCGGGCAGTTCAATAATGGCGTGAGCGACATCGCGTACTACGTCTATCGCGTAAACGCCGCGTTCGCGCTCAAACTTTACGTGTCGGGCAGGTTTGTGTGGAGCCGGGTCGGACATCTTTGTGTGTCTCGTTAGAGAGTTCGGAGGGGGCGACTGCGCCGCTTCCGAGGACTTTGTGCATTATTTCTCAAAGGATACCCGATAACGAAAAGCCGAGTCAACAGGTGGAGGGTTCCCTCTTGAGAATAAACCGCGAAACACGTGAAAAAATGTAAGTGCGAGGTAACTATAGATTCTCTCTCTTAAAGTTTCTCCTGAG
>CAIJLM010000713.1 GCA_903821495.1 uncultured Chthonomonas sp.
ATACGCTGGGCATGACGGATAGAGGGGAGATACGTATCAACCTCACGGAGGTATGGCTCGACACTCTATGGAAAAAGAGGTCTGTAGGCGAGAATCTAGACTTTTCAAGCCTAGCGCTCGCTCAAGGGGAGGGAGATGGCAAGGTAGACCTGAGTTCGTTACGCTTTCGCGGAAGCGTTCGTTATGCGAACCCTTCTGAAAGCGGGGTAGTACGAGTCGGCATGAGGTTTTTAGACGTTACCGCTACGGATAACCTGCGGCTGGCGCGAATCCTTTTGGATGTATTTGAGTAGGGAAAAGCCCTCCGACCTCCTACTGCAAAGCGAGAGAGTTAGAGAGGGCGAGTGGAATAGTAGTTTTCAGGCGTTGCGTATCGGAAATCAAACGTAGACAAAACCCCTAAAATGAGATAGAATCAACCTTCAGAGCGCAACCTTCACAGGCTTCACTCTGTCAACTCTACTACCGCGCTATAAATTTCAATAGCGAACTAGCGCGGGGATTTCTCATCGAGGAGGTTTTTTATCCGTGGCACACTGGCAACGCACGCACGATTGCGGCAAAATCAATATCAACCATGTAGGCGAAGAGACTGTTTTGAATGGTTGGGTCAACCGTAACCGCGATCATGGCGACCTAGTGTTTATAGACCTTCGCGACCGCACGGGGATTGTGCAGGTTGTGATAGACGCGGGAACCTCGCCGGAGATAATGGAGGCGGCGCGAAGCCTGCGTTCCGAGTTCTGCCTCAGCGTTCGCGGGAAGGTTCGCGCACGACGCGAGGGAGCCGTCAACCCCAATATCGCGACGGGCGAGATTGAGATAGTCACCGAAGAGTTGGAGATACTCAGCGCCTCCAAAGCCCTTCCGTTTCAAGTTTCAGACGAGGCGGCGATGGAGCAGGTGGACGAAACCCGTCGCGTAAAGTACCGCTATATCGACCTACGCCGCCCCAAAATGTATCAGATGCTCGCCCTACGGCATAAAGTGGTCACGCAGATTCGCGAATTTATGAACGCCGAAGACTTCCTCGAAATCGAGACCCCTATCTTCACTAAAAGCACTCCCGAAGGCGCTCGCGACTACCTCATTCCCTATCGCCTGAACCCCGGCTACTTCTACGCGCTCCCCCAATCGCCCCAACAGTATAAGCAACTGCTTATGGTTGGAGGGGTTGAGCGGTACTATCAGATAGCGCGGTGTTTCCGCGACGAGTCGCAACGCGCCGACAGACAGCCGGAGTTCACCCAACTCGACCTTGAGATGTCTTTCGTAACCCAAGAGGATATTCTCAGCCTCGTGGAGCGACTTATCACGACGGTTATCGGTAACGTCAGCGAGAAACAGATGCTTACGCCCTTCCCGCGCCTGACGTGGGACGAATCTCTGCGCCGCTACGGTAGCGATAAGCCAGACATTCGTTTCGGGCTGGAACTGGTGGATTTGAGCGACATTGTGCGGGATAGCGGCTTTAGCGCATTTGATAGAGTGCTCGCGAATGGCGGACAGGTGAAGGCGATACGCTACCCGAACGGGACGAAACTCTCGCGGCGCGAGGTGGATATTGTCGCGGAGTTCTGCAAGGAGTTTGGCGCGGCGGGCATGGCGAACATCGCCGTAAGCGAACTGAGCGCGGCGGGGCTGAAATCGCCTATCGCGAAGTTCTTCACGCCGGAGAAGATGGAAGAGATTGTAAAAGCGTGCGAGGCGGAGGTTGGAGACCTGCTCTGCATTGTGGCTGATACGCCCAAGACCGTCGCCAACGTTTTAGGGCGCTTGCGCCTTGAGATAGGGAACCGTCTTGGTCTGCGCGACCCGAACAGACTCTACTTCAACTTCGTTACGGACTTCCCGCTCGTGCAGTGGGACGAAACCGAGAAGCGCTGGGACGCAGAGCATCACCCCTTCACTATGCCCATTGAGGAGCATCTACAGTACTTTGATACCGACCCGGGCAGAATTAGGGCGCAGTGCTACGACCTCGTGTGCAACGGGCAGGAGTCGGGTTCGGGAAGCATCAGAATCCATCGCGCCGACATTCAGAGCAAGGTGTTCAGCCTACTCGGTATCTCGGAGGAGACTCAACGCGAACGCTTTGGGCATATGCTCGACGCGTTTTCGTTCGGCGCGCCCCCGCACGGGGGTTTTGCGCCGGGCATCGACCGCCTCATTATGAACCTGCTAGACGAACCCAACATCCGCGAAGTGATGGCGTTCCCCAAAATGGGACTCGGTCACGACCCCATGATGGAGGCTCCCTCGCTGGTAGACGACGCGCAACTGAAAGAGCTGGGACTAGAGGTAAAACCTCACAAAAAGTAGGCGACTGGCTTGCCGTTCCCTTATCAACGAAGATAGTGATAACGATAGAGGGCTAACCACAGTCTAACCCTAAAGAACAGCGCCCTCCTTCCGCCCAGAACGCAGAAGGAGGGCGCAACACAGGAAAATTTTGATTCATGAGTTCATACCGTTTTGCAGGAGGCGATGACTTGCCTCCTCTATTAAAGCCGCTGGCGCAAAAAGCGACGCTACTGTTCTCTTTAGCGCTACTCTCCGCCCCTCTCTTCGCCCAAACGCAACCCGCTCCCGCCGCCAATACCAACTACGCAAATCGCTCTATTGAGGCGGTTCCTATTCCAAAGTCAGGGCGTCCGCCCGTGATTGACGGCGACCTGAGCGACCCCATCTGGCTTACAGCGACGAAAGCCCAAACCTTTGTAGACCCCCAACAGAGCAAGCCCGTCAATGAACAGACGGAGGTTTCGCTTCTCTACGACGCAGAGAACATCTATGTCGCCTACTACTGCCACGATAGCAAGCCGGACGGAATCGTTGCGAGAGAGACCGTGCGTGACGCTCAGCTGAGGAACGACGACTTTGTGGCGGTGGAGCTTGACCCCTTTCTGACCTATAAGTTCGATGGTTACTCTATCTTTATGGTGAACGCGATTGGAACGCGAAGCGCGAGATTGAGCGGCGGACGGGCGGGCAAAGTGGAGTGGCAGGGCGACTGGTCGGCGGCGGTGAAGCGCGTGGCGGATGGCTGGACGGTAGAGATGAAAATCCCCTGGGCGATTCTCTCCTACCCGCGCACTCGCAAACCCGTCAACATAGGGATAAACTTTCGACGCTTTCATCAACGCACACAGGTTTTATCCATGTGGAGCGATATTGGCGCTCAGTTTTTTTCGGAGCGCGAGGGGCTTTGGAAGGGCGTAGATACGCCTGTGCAGGGGTGGAAGCCCCGCCTCTCTTTCCTCCCCTACCTCATGCCTAGCCTCTCGCTAAAAGATAAGAGCGAGATACGCTCTGGCGTAGACATCCGCTACCAACCCACCCCAGAACTCACCGCAGTCGCTACTATCGCCCCCGACTTCGCTACCGTGGAGGGCGCGGTGGAAGGTATCAACTTCTCTCGCTCGGAACGCTACGTGCAAGACCATCGTCCCTTCTTTCTGGAAGGGCAAGACCACTTTGATTTGGGAAGACCCTATCAGATAGGGCGGCTGTTCTATCCTACTCGTATCGGCTCGATGGATACGGCGATTAAACTGTATGGCAAGACGGATAACAAGACTTCGATTGGCGTTCTAAGCACTTTCGACTTTGGGAATCAGTCTAACTTCGTGATGAATGTTCGCAGAGAGCAGGGCGCGACTTCGGGCGTGAACTTTATGGCTCTACAGCATCTCGAAAAAGGGGCGGATAACACGGTGCTGGCTTTGGTGCAGGACTACCGCAAAGGCAAGTGGGGCTACGACACACAGTATATACAGTCCTTGGGGCAGGGCGCGGGCGGAGCCGCGTGGACAACTGCGCTGAACCTACAAGACAAAAACCTCTTCGCGACTCTCCGCTACCGCTACGTCGCTGAAGACTTCCTAGACACGCTAGGCTATATCCCTTTTACCAACAATCAAGGGCTAACGGCGTTTGTGGACTGGTCGAACGTGTGGCGAAAGGGCTACTGGCGCGGCTTCGAGGTTGGCTGGAACCCGACGTGGAACTGGGACTTAAAGGGACTTCCTTTTCAGCGAAACGCATCGCTGTTTGCGACGATAGAATCGCGCAACGATAACGCCTACAACTTCTTTCTGAACGGCGGCAAGTACTACGACGATACTGACTTCACCTATAGTTTCGAGTTTACGCGCAATGTTACGAACCGCTTCCGCAAGTGGGGGCTAAACTTCACAACGGGACAGCAAGCCAACCTGCCCTACACCTCGTATGGGCCCCAGTTTAGTTTCCGCTTAGGCAAGCGGTTAGACGTTATCTATTCGGCGTATCTACAGAGTTATCAGGGCTTCTCGCAACAGCATATCCTAACCATGAACTACGAGATAAACCCCTTCCAGTCGTTCGGAGGGCGCGTAGTCATAGATAACTCAGCGGTGAACGCCTACCTCTCCTATCGTAATACAGGGCGCAAAGGAACCGACTTCTACGTGATTATCGGCGACCCAAACGCGCAGAGTTTTGTTCAGCGTCTACTGTTCAAGTGGGTGTTTGCGGTTTAGGCTCTTAGGCGAAAGTAGATTTCATCTTCACGCAAATTTAACGTGAAAACCCGAAAAAAACTATTGCACACTCGGCGGCGATGTGATAGAATAAATCTATAAGAACAGACCCTGCTGGCGTTTGTGATGTGTTTATGGTGCAGAGCCAACATATCGCCAATTTTGGTAATCTCCGCAGAATAAGTGACAACCCTACCAGATTTTCAGGGTAACGCGAGGTCGGCGGGAGCCATCACCCTAAAAGGCGGTTCATGCGCTTAGGCGCACACGGCATCGCGGGGTTCCAATTTAACAGGAGCCAATCCACTATGGATTGGCTCCTGTTCTGTCTCTCTCCGAAGTTCCGTGATGATTCTATATGGTAAAAGTTGTTTCATTAACGCTGTCTCACAACGCTTCTAAACGAGCCTCCATACAGACCCTTGCGCCCTCGCGCTCCATCTCCACAACCCCCACGCTCTTCCCAAAAGCGCCCGTCTGCACAATAAGCGTATCGCCTACCCTCTCCCCGTTCTCAAGGCGGTCGTGCGAGTGTCCGCCGATGATAAGGTCAATGCCCGGAACGCGCTCCGCGAGTATCCTATCTCGCGATAGCCCGATATGCGTCAGCGCGACTACTACATCCGGCTGATACCGCTCTTGAAGGAGGGGAAGCATCTCCTGCGCGGTCTGTATGGGGTCGGCGAAGAGGTAGGCGGAGACCTTGCGAACGAGCATCCTCTCGGTTATCATGGGGACGGTCAGCCCAATAACGAGGACTTTCCAGCCCGACGGCGATTCGTGAACGTGAAAGGGAGTTGTGGGTAACTCCGCGCTCTCGCTTCCGAACGCCGCCGCGCCATCCTCCTCCGTCCAGTTCGTGAGGGGCGCTTTCACGGCGCGAACGTTCGCGCAGACCTTGACGTGGTTGGCGCGGGAGAGTTTGGACTTGAAGCCGACACGCGAGAAGTGAAATTCGCGGTTCCCCACTGCGCCAATATCGTAACGCGCCCGGTTCATCAGGTCGTGAACCTGTTCGCCGCCAGCGTGATAGGTGATATTCCCCGAAGCCACCGCGTCGCCCGCGTCTACCAGTAGTCCCGCGCCCTCCACCCCCTCCCGCAGACGGCGCAAGCGCTCCGCCTGAGTCTCCGTGAGATGGTTGTGGAAATCGTTGGTATGTAGTATCGTAAACACGTTGTACTCTTTCTTTAGCGCAGGGTTGCGATTCTCGCCTATTTCTGCGCGTCCGGTTCCTCCGCGCTATCACTTTTTAACAGCCCCTGCGCCTCCATCATCTTGCGCCACTTACGCGCCCGACGCGCTTTCGACTCTTCTTCGTCATATCCGCCATAAGCTTTAAGCAGTTCGCCAATCTGCGTGTTTCCACTGTCGATAGCGAAATCGTAAGCGTTGTCGTCGCCTTCGACAAGGAGGGTTGCGTTCGCCCCCGCCTCTAGCAGAGTTTTAACAATCTCGTAATGCCCATGGTCAGCCGCGAACATCAGTGCAGTCCAGCCGAAACTAGCCTGCACATTGACCTCCGCCCCGCGTTCCAATAGATATTGAACTAAGTCCAAGCGTCCGTGAAATGCGGCTACTATGAGAGGAGTCCATCCATGTTCATAAGTAGCGTCAATGCCAATTTCAGGGTTTCTATCCAGTAGTGTGTTTATCGCTACAATATCGCCTCTCTCCACCCAGTGATGCAACGCCTTTAGGGTGAGAGCGAGCGGGTTGTCGTCCATTACAAAAACCCCTTTTGGTTACCGGAACCGTTACATTCGTTCTATCGTATATCCCGTTCACAAATAACGCGGAGAGGCTGACATACGCCAACCTCTCCGCGAAAGACCTGCTTTTTTGAACTACTCGAACCCCAAGAGCGCCCCCGTTTTCGTGTTGATACGCACGCGCTTTGCGCCCTTTTGCGCGACGTTCTTCCCCGCGCCATTCCAGATTCCCGTAAAGGCTCCCTCCAACGTGATGATGTCGCTAGACTGCGAAGCCGCCACCGCCTTGCCAACCGACTTCGTCGCGGTGTAGGGCAGTACCGTACTGACCCCGCCATCGTTCGCGCTGAATGTCACCACAACGCCCGTCGCGGAGGTTGTCAGTCCGGGAACGGCGGTCACAACAGGGCTTGCTCCGTTGGTGTATTTGAACGAACTGAGCGTTCCGTCTCCCCCAGAAATAGAGAAAATCAGGTTTTGCGCGTTCGTGTCCGGAGCGGTGAGAGGCGTGATACGCGCTAAAGAGCGCCCCGCTACTGTGTTGGTGGTCGTGTCGAAGGTGACGACGCTCGTCACGGCGCGGTCTATCTGTCCAAAAAGAAATCCCGCGCACGCCGTTCCAAACTTCCCGCCCGCTCCTATCAGTTTGACGGAGGTGATATTCGGCGGCGAACCCGTTCCCGTCGCGGGCGAGATGGCAGGGTCTCGGTTCTGCTCTTTGCTATCTGTGGTGATGTTCGTCTGATTCGCGCCGGCAGAGGTCATTTGAAAGATGCTAGAGACCAGAAAAGCGGTATTCGTCGCGCAGTATAGGGTTTTGCTATCCGAAGTATAAGAGGGGTAGCCGTCCAAAACATTAAAAGTGTTGGTTATGTTCGCGCTACCTGTGCCATCGGGGTTTATCGAGTATATGTCGGGGCCCGAAAGATAGGTCATCTTTTTGCCGTCCGGTTGCCATGAGGGGTACGCATTGAAGGAGCCAGCGTCGAACAGTTTCTTCGCCCCTGTTCCATCTGCGTTCATTAGCCAGACCGCGCTACTTCGTGTGAAGGCTATCTGGCTTCCATCGGGCGACCAGTTCGGGGTGGTATCGCTATCCGTTCCCGTCGTCAACTGGGTGATACTGGTTCCATCTGCGTTCATAACGTGGATTTTGGGCGTGAGGACGATGTTGCGGGCGAAGAGGATTTTCTTGCCGCTTGGCGACCAGCGCGGCGTATAGCCGTTGGAGACGAGGCGCACTACCCCTGTTCCGTCCGCATTGATAAGGTTTATCCCGTTCTGAAACTCGTAGGCGATGGTTTTACCGTCGGGAGACCATGCGGGATGCCCTTCCGGGTCGTAAGTCGAGGTGAGGAAGCGAACGTTCGCGCCGTTGGAGTCCATGATGGCGAGGTTGGTGTTGCGAATAAAGGCGATTTTGCCAACGGCGGGAGTAATACCGATGGTCGGGTCGGAGATTCCTTGAACAATCTCGGTGAAGGAGGCTCCCGCTATTCCGTAGACGGTTGCGCGGGCGCTCGCCGAGAGTACGGGCGGTTGCGCGGTTCCGTTGGCGCGTGTGGTAAAAGCGCCGAAGGCTTGCGTCGTCTCTCCCATGGTCGAGGGCGTATTGGAGCCTGTCCCGCAACCTAGCGAGAAGAGTGTAGCCCCTAACAGCGCAATAAGTGCATAGAACCCTGTTTTACGCATTTCGATACCTTCTATCCTTTCTATTACGAGTGGCTGGGTCAGAGCGGAAACCTATTAGCGCAGTGCATAGGCTTCTTCCCTAGCGGGCGTATGCCGAGCCGCTCCATAAGTTGTAGCACAGGAGAGCCGCTGAGTTGTGAGAGAAGCGCTAGGTATTGAAGCCGTTGCGCTCCACGCGCCTCGCGCTCATCCAATAAATTCTGTAGATGAATCTGTTCCGCTTCCGTCAATACTCCCTTATTTTGTCGGCGCAGGAGGCGGTGTAGTTGGCGCGTCTCCGCTTCCGGCGCGGACGTGCGAATACGCCAGAGCGCCTCCGCTTCCAGAAGGCGCTGTGACGCGAGTTGTTCCAGCGTTAAGCCGTTGCGCGTCGCCTCTTCGAGAAAACGCGCCTCCACTTAGGGTTGCAGGGTGATGGTAAGCGCCATTGTGAAACGCTCCTTTTAAGATATTATGATAGCCTATACTTGTCTGTGATATATTTTGCTGAGTTTTCAATATATGGAAAAACTGAACTGTGGTTGACACTGAGACTATCGAGTTCCTGTCGAATTTTCGATTTTTTCGTTTTGTCAATTCTAATTCTATTGAGTGTGAAGTTTGCTGTTGCAAAATCAAACTCATGACCATGCAGGCTACCGGACGTAAAACCAGCGATACGGCGTGCGCGGAGCTACGAGCGAAGTGGAATCGCTCTTGTCGTCTGGCGAGAGGGACATCTTGTGGAAGAAGGCGAGTAGCCAATATGCGACTCTACGCTCTCGTCATCGCCGGTCCGAATGGCTCAGGGAAGATTACGTTAATTCGCCAACTCCAACAATCGTTGTCGTACCCCCATTCACTTCGCGTATCGCGCTTAGAAGATCGTCAAGCGGAGCATCCTTGAGCGCCACAGATCTCGCCCCTGCGCGGAGACAATTTTCCTCTTCCCCCGCGAATGTCGTCAGCACGATAATGCGCGCATCCGGGTAGTCCGTCAGGATGTTCTGGATCGCCGCCAGCCCGTCCATGCGAGGCATTCGTAAATCCATGAGTGTGACATCTGGGCGGTGTTCGCGAAAAAGGTCAACAGCTTCCTGACCATCGCACGCCTGCGCCACAACCTCAAAGCCCGGAGACAGTGCAAGAAGGGCAACCAGACCCTCCCGAACGACCCTGTGGTCTTCGGCGATAAGAACGCGGATGTGGTTGCGCTCCTCAGTTGCCATTTCCGTCGGTTGCGCCTTGTTGCTTATGCTCATGGGTTAAATCTTGTTCCTTATGCTCATGGGTTAAATCTTGTTTCTCATGCCTATAGGAAGAAACCGGTGCGCTGGAGTTACGTTATCAAAGTAAAACTCTTCTCTCGTCTGCCGCACAGAGCCTTCCTGTCTACGGCAGAGGAGTCGTCACTGTCACCTCTGTCCCTTGTCCTGGATCGCTTGTGATTGCTAATTGAGCGCCTATCCGCAACGCCCGTTCCTCTATCCCTATCAGTCCAAACCCTGCCCGATACCGCTGCGAATCGAAGCCTTGTCCGTCGTCAGTAATCCGTAAACGCAACGAAGCGTCTAAATAGGTCAATGCCACCATGACATTCTGGGGCTGAGCATGACGCAAAGCATTGGTCAGGGCTTCCTGACTAATGCGATAGAGTTCATTGTCTATGCTCGGGGACAGGAGACGTACCGCGCCTTCTACCACAAAGCGCACCTGAATGCCATTGTTCGTCCGCTCTGCCAGAGACCGCAACGCCTCCGTCAAGCTGCGCCCTTCGAGGAGCGGGGAGCGCAACGCCTCGATGGAACGGCGGGCTTCAATCATGCTCTCCTTGGCGATTTCGCGTGCGCGGTTGAGATGCCGTTGCACCGAGTCCGGTTCGTCCCGGAGTTCTAGCTCGGCTGCGTCTATCTGAAGCTTGATACCGATAAAGCCCTGCGCTAAGGTATCATGCAACTCCTGCGCCATGCGGTTGCGCTCGTTTAGGAGGGTGGTTTCACGTTCCAGGACTAAACGCTGCTCCTCCAACTGCTTCTGCTCGGTGATGTCAACCGCCATGCCCACGATGAAGCGGCGACCATCGTACAGGGCGCCCGGCGAAGACGCGCTGAAACTCCAGTGCCGCTGTGTTCCAGCACGGGTAACGATGGAAAACGCGACATTCAGGATGCGCTTTTTCCCATGGAACAGGTCGTGTATGTGGGTGCGCACGGCATCCGCGCCCTCTCCATAAGCCATGTTGAGCCAGGCGTCAAACGTCGGTATGTCTTCCTGTCTATAGCCGGTTAGCTCCGTCCATGTACGGCTGACCTGAAGCACCGCACCGTCTTCAGCCTGCATGATGATAGGAATGGGCGCCTCCTCGATTGCCCGCCGAAACTGCTCCTCCGACGCGACTAAGGCTTCTTCGACTTTCTTGCGCTCGGTGATGTCAATGAATGTGAGAACGACGCCATCTATATAATCTTCAGAAGTGCGGTACGGCAACATACGAACGAGAAAATAGTTTCCATTGTTGCACACTTCTCGCTCGCTACGGCTCAAGTCCGCCAGTACGCGCTCGGCATCTTCGGTAAAGGCAATATGGTTAAGTTTGTGGGTAATATCAGAAAGCGGACGGCCCACATCGGTAGGAATGATGTTGAACAGTTCACGGATGCGGGGCGTGAAGCGCTTGATGCACAGTTGCCGGTCCAGGAAGATTGTGCCGATGTCGGTCGAGGACATCAAGTTCTGCAAGTCGCTATTCGCATGGCGGAGTTCGTCCACATTGCTCTTGAGCTCCTGATTGACGGTAGTGAGCTCCTCGTTGGTGGATTGCAGCTCTTCCTTGCTCGTCTCCAACTCTTCCGCCGTCGAGCGCATCTCCTCATTGATGGACTGCTGCTCTTCGTTGGCGGCTTTGAGTTCTTCCAGTGAAGCTTCGTACTGCTCCACCGTCGCCGCAAGTTGCCTCCGCAGATGTAGCATCTCCTCTTCCAGGGGGTGCGAGGCGTTGGGGGCGGCAGACGTGGGGAGGGGCGCTTCCTCAAGTTCGTTGGTGGGTTCAAAGACGACCAGGAGAAACTCCTGCCCCGCGTCCGTGGTTCGCACCGGGCGTACATGCAGGGTCACAAAGCGGGTTCCCGCGTCCTCGAATGCAAGGGTATTGGTGGTTACATTGCCGCGCGGATGCATGGCGCGGAACAGGGCAGCGCGCAGCTCCACGCGCAACGCGGGATGCACAATCTGTAGCAGATTCCGCGAGGGTTCGCCCGCCATCTGTAGAAAGCGACTGGCGTGTTCGGACAGATGCACAATGTCATATTGGGCGTTGACGAGGAGCGACGGCGGAGCAAACTGTTCCAACGCACTCACATGTAGTTCGCCATACGCGGAGACGCTCCGCTCTGCCACTGCTGGGGAAAGAAGGGGGGAAGTAGGCAGTTGGGGAGCCGAAGTTTGCGGTATGATAGGCGCGACAACCGGCAAGACAGGAAGCTGCCAGCCCGCGCGCGCCCCGATGCGGCGCACAAACAGCCGATGTTGCCTATCCAGAGGGGCAAAGAGGGCGTGACTGTCCGCAATACTTTCCGCACTGCCCAGCAACAGTATCCCGCCGGAATGCAGAGCAAAATGGAACAGGTCAAAGATGCCATCCTGCGCGTCCCGCTTGAGGTAGATAAGCAGGTTGCGACAGGTGACAAGATCCAAGCGGGAAAAGGGGGAATCTTTGAGCAGGTTGTGGACAGAAAACAGAACGCGCTCACGCAGTTCCTGCTTCACACGGTAGCCGCCATTCTCCTTGTGGAAGAAGCGGCGCAGGCGTTCGGGAGAGACATCCGCTTCTATCGTGTCCAGGTACATACCCGTCCGCGCAACCCTAATGGCGTCTTCATTCAGATCGGTGGCGAAGACCTGAATGACTGGGGGGTTATCTATCCGGGACGCGTGCTCCAGCAACAGCATGGCGACCGAGTACGCTTCTTCGCCCGTGGCGCATCCCGCTGTCCAGACGCGCACATGGTCACTTGCCTTTTTGTCGGCGAAGAGTTGGGGGATGTAGGTTTGCAACGCGACAAAGGCATCGGAGTCGCGAAAGAAGTTGGTGACGCTAATGAGCAGATCGTGCAACAACGCCCTAGCTTCTCCGGGCTGGTCGTGCAGGAACTGCTGGTAGGACGGAATGTCTTCCAGCAAGTTGACCTGCATACGGCGTGCAACGCGTCGCAGGATAGTGGCACGCTTGTAATGAGTGAAGTCATGCCCGGTCTGCCCGCGCAGAAAGTGTAGCACATCGAGAAGCGCCTCTTCATCGTTGGCGCTGGCAACATGGCGGATGTCCGGCGGCCCGCCGGAGTTTTGGTCTTCAGCCTGCGCATCTTCCTTGCTCTGCGCTTCTTCGGGCGGAATGTGCATGCGCGCTTCGTTGTGCAGGAACTCCATCAGATGTAGGGGCATCTGTCCCACCGGCAAGACCCAGTCCACCATGCCTGTGGCAATCGCGGAGCGGGGCATACTGTCGAACTCGGCTTCGGTCGGCTCCTGCGCTATTGTCAGCCCGCCCTGCTCCTTGATGTGCTTGATGCCGATGCTGCCATCCCCATCCGTTCCCGAAAGCACAATGGCGACGGCGCGATGCCCATAGGTGGCCGCCATGGTTCGCAATAACAGGTCAATGGCTATCCGCTTGCCAGTCGCCTGCTGAGGCTCGACCAGATGGATGTGTCCGTCTTGCAGGGACAGATGCTTGCCGGGCGGAATCACGTACACGTGGTTGGCAACAACGGGAACGGTCTGTGTCACCTGTAAGACCGGCATAGCAGTACGACTTTGCAGTATCTGCGCGAGGTTGCTCTCATGATCGGGCGCCATGTGCATGATGACCACGAACGCCATGCCGCTATCGGAAGGCATATTGTCAAAGTAAATTTGCAGCGGCTGGATACCGCCCGCCGACGCGCCCAGTCCTACCAGCAGGAAAGTGGGAGCAGGCGGTTCGGGCTGGACGCACAGTGCGCTCGACTCATTGTTAGGC
>CAIJLM010000714.1 GCA_903821495.1 uncultured Chthonomonas sp.
GTAAGCCGTTGTTTTCGCCAAAGGCTACATTCATAAAGACCATGCCGAAAGCGACAAGAGGACGACAAGAGGAGGAGAACCCTCGATTCCGAAACTGGAATATCTCCCGCCCATCGCGGGGGTCGTAGGCGTAGTCGGCTTGGGCGCTTGCGGTGATGAGCATGGGCTGTCCATCGACCTGCACAACGATAGGGGTTGAGAAGGCTTTCCGCTCCTCAGCCGCGACATGACTCAATTTCGTACTACGCGGCGTTTTCCAGAGAGTGTCGCCTGTGCGTTTGTTCAGAGCGATGAGATACTGAACGTCTATTGCGTCGAAGGTCAGAATAACCTTATCTTCAAAGAGAATAGGAGAGGAGCCGGGACCAACCGCGTGATGGCAGTTGAGGTCGCGGCGCTCCCAGAGCGTTTTGAAGGTGCGCGTATCTATACACGCCGTGCCGTAGGTTCCAAAGTGGACTGTGACGCGCCCCTCCTCAATAACGGGGGTGGGGGAGGCGTAGCTATTGAGGTCGTGGATGGGTTCCGTCGTCGCGTTTTCAAAAAGTAGGCGCTGATGAAGAATTTTGCCCGTTCGTTTGTCCACGCAGTATACGAACATCTTGCCGCCGTCATCGGTAGCGCTAGTCATCCATATCTGGTCGCCCCATACCACTGGCGACGACCACCCCTTGCCGGCTATCGGCGTTTTCCACTTGATGTTTTGCGTCTCGCTCCATGAGAGGGGAACTGTTGTATCCGCAACGATACCCGTGCCATTGGGTCCCCGGAACTCCGTCCAGACCTCTTTCGGCGGCGCAAACTGCAATAGGCTCAAGGCTATCCCCGCAAAAGCCAAAAACGGCATCGGTTCATTCCTCCATGACGGCGCTTAAAGTGATACCTCTATATCCGCTTTTCTTGCGGGAATCTCCTCCTTGCTTGACAGTTTGGCGCGTAATTGGCATACTGAGTGCGATTTACGCCTTTAGGCGGCGGAAGGGGGAGGGTATGTCTCAGAACACTATCGCCGAACGTTTGAAAACAGAGATGATGCAGATACTCGTTGAGACCTTTGAGAGTTCAAACGGAATCTACCTCTATAGAGGAACCTCGCTTTTCGAGACGTTGGAGGGTGTCACAGCGGAGGAGGCTTCTTGTTCTGTCTGTTCGGAGGGAACTACTCTCGCCGCCCAGGTGAAGCATACGGCGTTCTATCTGGGCGTTCTCGAAGACTATATTGTGGCGAACAAAACCGATTCGGTGGATTGGGAAGAGATTTGGCTTCGTGTTAAAACCGTGACTCAGGAAGAGTGGGACGCGATACGCCACGAGTTGAAAACAGCGTATCAGCGCCTTCTCATAACGGTCAACGCCATTGAGGTCTGGGAGGCGGAGAGTGTAGTCTCTGGCGCTCTTGCGATAGCGTCGCACTCCGCATATCACCTCGGCGTGATTCGGCAGGCTCTGCACTCTATCAGGCGCTCATGAAAACAACGCTCTATTTTCTCCGAAAAACGAACCAATGGAGTGTATAGTGGCTCTAAACATAGGGAGCGTTGCGCTTTAGACAGCGCCACGCCAGTCAGAATGCAGACGAGCGAATTTACCGAAAATTTTACTAAATTCGTGTATCTCTAGGGGTAGTTGTTCGTCTATAAGTTACGACAGGCTTGCCGTAGGGCAAAAAACACAAAACAGGGCGTTTAGGAGGCGAAATTGGCGCTGAAACTCAAGCGGACACTACTGGGCGCTCTTCTCATTGAAGAGGGACTGGTCACACCAGAACAGTTGGAGACCGCTCTCAACGAGCAGAGGCGCAACGGCGAAGGCAAACGCATCGGCGAAATTCTTATCGCGCTACGCTTTCTCTCTGAACCCAACCTTCTCCGAACTCTCTCCCGCCAACTTGACGCGCCGCTGATAGACCTCCAGCAAGAGCCGCCCGACCCGCAGATTATCGCCACTATCCCCAGCGAGTTCGCCCTGCGCCATGAACTGATTCCTGTGCGCCGCAACGACGAAACCCTCGTTGTCGCCATGGCGAACCCAATGGACATCAATGCGCTTGACGACCTCCGACTCTTAACGGGGCTAGACATCGCTCCCATGCTGGCAAGTCCCTCCGAAATACGGCGACTCTGCGAACAGTACTATATGTCGCGGATGATTCAGGGCGTACAAGAGGCGGAACGCGCCGTTGAAGACGAAGACAACCTCGACATCGCCGACCTGCAAAAGATGGCGAAAGAGGAGTTCGTTATTCAGATGGTCAACCTCCTCGTCAATCAGGCGATTCAGGATAGGGCTTCGGACATCCATATTGAGCCGTTCGAGAAAGAGATGCGAGTGCGCTACCGCGTGGATGGCGTTCTGCATGAAGTGCATAACGCGCCGCCCAAACGCTTCCACTCCGCAGTGGTGAGCCGCATTAAAATTCTAGCGGACTTGAATATCGCCGAGCGCCGTCTTCCGCAAGACGGGCGTATCCGTATACGTCACGCGGGGCGACAGATAGATTTGCGCGTCTCCACTATCCCGACAGTCTACGGCGAGGCGGTGGTGCTACGTATCCTAGATAAGCATACCGCCATGCTGGGGCTTACAGAACTGGGAATGTCCGGCGCGATTTTCGAGCAGTTCCGAAGGCTAATACAGGAGCCGCACGGCATTATTCTCGTGACGGGTCCCACCGGTTCCGGTAAAACGACCACCCTCTACGCCGCCCTGCAAGAGATATATAGCGTTGAAAAGAAGGTTATCACCGTAGAAGACCCGGTTGAGTATCAACTAAACGGCGTAAATCAGATACAGGTACACCCTCAAATTGGACTCACCTTCGCAAGCGGACTACGTAGCATTGTGCGCCAAGACCCCGATATTATCATGGTGGGAGAGATTCGCGACCACGAAACAGTGGAAATCTCCATACACGCCGCCCTCACCGGACACCTTGTCTTCTCCACCCTGCACACCAACGACGCGGCGGGCGCAGTCAGCCGACTGCTGGATATGGGCGCAGAACCCTACCTTATCGCCTCCTCGCTGATGGGAACGGTGGCGCAACGTCTTGTTCGCCTGAACTGCCCCGCCTGCTCCGCTCCCTACGAAGAGAAGCCGGAAGCCCTCCGCGAAATCGGTATCACGCCGGAGATGCTAAAAGACCGTCCGCTGATACGCGGACGCGGTTGCCCTGAGTGCCGCAACTTAGGCTTCAAAGGGCGCGGCGGTATCTACGAAATGCTGATAGTGGACGACCCTGTTCGCAAAATGATTGTCGAAAGGGCTTCTGCAATGACCATAAAACAGTACGCGCAACGCGAACAGAGCATGGTCTCTATGCTCATGGACGGGCGCGAAAAGGTTCTTCGCGGCGTTACGACTATCCA
>CAIJLM010000715.1 GCA_903821495.1 uncultured Chthonomonas sp.
AGCGCGTTTTCCGCCGTCCCCATCGCGGTTATCGGGCGACCATAAGAGGGCGGTAAGGGCTGTCCGGCGAGTCGTTGGAGCGCGGGCTTGGGGTCGAACAGGTCAATGTGACTCGGACCGCCCTCCATGAAGCACCAGATAACCGACTTCGCTTTTGGCGCGAAGTGGGGATGCCCCAGCGTGTCGGCTTCCGCCTCCTGCGCCTGCATAAACGCGAGAGCCAACGCGCCAAAGCCCCCGCCCGCCTGAAAGAGCATTTCGCGGCGAGTGAGGTTGCACGGGAGATGAGGTTGTTTGGTTTGGTTGTTCATGGTTGGTTTCGCCTATAGGGTTTGAACCGTCACCGTCGGAGCGTTTCTAGCGGCTTGACTTGACATTCCTGTATCGAACGTCAAAATAACCGTCGGAACGCTTACCGTAAGGGCTTCCGCCAACGCGATATAGATTCCATCGGCGGAACGGCTACAGCCATAACTATCGCGTATCGCCTCAGCGCGACGCACTAACGGTGCATCCCCGTTGGGCGATGGAAGAATGTTCGCCATTAATGCCTCAAAACGTGTTATGGCTTGAGCGTATTCGGTTTGCGTGAGGAGTCCTTTTTGCAGTTTTCCACATAGCACGTAAAGCGTCTCGGCGATTAACACGCCTGGCGCGTAAAAAACGTAGTCAAGGCTGGAGTATCGAAGCGCCTCTTGAGTCGCTTTCGTTTCTCTATCTGTTTCTCTTGCGCTGATTGCAATAGCGAAACTAGCGTCGATGACTACCGCTCCGACAGACAAGGAACTACTCATCTGGCTTATCGCCCCACATCGCTCCCGCTCTGCCTTCTCTCAACATACTGTCGGTCTGTGAACCATCCGTATGCCGTTGCCCTTTGCCCCGCTCCTGAATTTCTTGCAAAGCCGCTATCATTCCCGCATTTACGGGAGTCTTCGGAGCAGGAATATCCGCGCTATCAAGCGTTTCCAACTCCACAATTCTGTACCGTTTTCTAGGAGACAACTTGCTGAGAGCCGCCGCCAGTTGTTGGGGAGTTCCCTCTATGATTTGTTGCGCCATCACGCACCTCGCTTTCCTTAGTTATCGTCTTGAAGAATAGGCTTCTTGACGGACAGCGAAGCCTTCGCCCGCCTTAAAGAGCGCCTCGCGGCGCGAGAGGTTACATTGGATTTGAGGTTGTTTAGTTTGGTGGTTCATGGTTTCTCGTCTCTATAACCTTGTCCACTGGTTATAAAATGCTTTGGACTCTGGCTCACGTCCTAACTGTCGCAATAATGCTAGGTAATTCTTTAGAATCGACATGGTCATACGGTTTTGTTTACCCAAAGATAGCCTTGACATATCCAATGCCTCACGTGTACATGGCAATGCCTCGTCGTATCGATGTTGGTATTGGTACATACATGACAACCTATTCAAACAACAAGCAAGTCCGAAATAATTTACTGGAATAGAGCGACGTCTCAGTATCAGCGTATTCAAATATATTCGTTCTGCTTCACCGTAATTACCCAAACCCTCGTACGCCTCTGCCGCTCCATAAAATAAGTCACCTATAGACGGATGCTCCATAGGAAGAGAAAGTTTCCGAATGGACAATGCTTCGTTGAATAAAGGTAGCGATTCTTGAAACCGCCCTTGGAGACAATAAAGCTCCGCCAGATATTCAATATTCTCTGCCAGTTCAAGGTCTCCACCCGGAAGGTGTATCCGATTAATTTGAAGTGCCTCCACATAATAGGGTTCTGATTAATTATACCTATCCATTAAATAGTAAGTTAGAGCTAAGGCGTTTAGAATTCCTACAAAAC
>CAIJLM010000716.1 GCA_903821495.1 uncultured Chthonomonas sp.
CCCTGCGCCAAGAATGGGTCTGCCCTTCTTGTCCATCTCTGTGCTAACCGACGGGGTTCCGCGCACGCCCTTGTCCATCGGCACGATACTCACCACGTTGTCGGTTCGTATCGCCGTAAAGCCGCGCACAAAAAGCGTAGATTGAAGCACCTTGAAAGCCTCATCCACCGTTACGGGGCGCGGCGCGACAATGCTCACCTGCCCCGAAAGCCCGGGGTCTACCGTGATGTTATAACCAGACACCTGCGCGAAGAACTTCAACACGTTCATAATGTCGGTTCCGCGATAGTCGAAGGTTATCGTCCCTTGCGGCGCAGGGGGAGCGCCAATGGACGGCGCGGGAGCCACCGATACGCTACCGGGCTGAAAGCTGGGGGGCATAATAGGCATAGCGGGGCGCGGTATAGGAATCCCCCTACCAGGCGGGGGCATAGGAACGCCCTTGATAGCGGGAGGCGCAACGCTCTTGGTAGAGCCTTTCTTAGCCGTCTGCTTCGTGTTTTTCGCGGGCTTCGTCTGCTTTTTGGCGGAGGTAGCGGGGGGCGGGGTCTGCGCCAACGCCCCTAACGGTACGGTTAGCATACTCGCCGAAAGGAGGCAGATACCGAGGCGCGACACAAAATTACGCTGTTGGTAGTAGCGCAGAACGGAATCGGGCAAGCCCTCCCCCTCCGACGCAGAACTCACATCAAACGGTGTTTTCAAACTACGCATTTCTCTACTCCCTTATTACTATCGTCGTCTGCCGAGCCTACGAGCGCCCATGGACGAAAAACTGTTGCCAAGCATCACGCTACCGCCCGTCATAGTTAGGTTTGGCTGAGGCGGCGGCGCGCCCCCCGGCATTCCGGGCATACCCGGCATACCCGGTTGCCCTGGCTGTCCGCCGGAAGCGGCGTTCGCATTTAGCGGCACGAGGTTGATATTCTGCTGTTTCGCCAACTGCCGTATCTTGCCACCCGCCATCATCGAAACCTGATTGTCGTTTATCTCCGACACCTGTCCGCCCAGAAAACTCTCGCCAATATGAAGGTACTGCCCCTCCTTCGACTTGATATTTTCGAGAAGCGCCATCTTCTGCCCGTTAAACGAGACGGTTCCGGTGTACGCCCAGTCCGCGAAGGGGTCTACCTCCACAGGCGGCGTGACTATCGGTTTCGGCGGAGGCGGAGGCGGAGGCGTGACGATAGGCTTGGGGGCGGGCGGTATAGGCTCGCCAAACATAGAAGCCCGCGCCTCTTTGGTGTAGAAGTCTAGGCTTCTACGCCCCTTGCCATCCGTCTTGAGAGCGACCTGCTTGGTCTTAACATCCGCTTTTGCGCTCTCAATAACGGGCGAAGCGGACGGTCTCTTGTTGTCAGGCTGTTTTTGCGCCTGATTCTTCTGTGATACCATCATAAGCGTTCCGATACCTATCAGACCTGCCATAGGCAAGAGAACGCGGACGGAGCGGCTATTTCTGCGTGACATTGGAACTATCTCCTCCCAGATTGCTTAGAGATCGCGTAAAAAGGGTGACATTGGCGGAAATCTCAACAGAGTTCCGCTTACTATCCGAGGCGGTTATTGCAAACTTATCCACGACCATCTTGCCATCCGGCGACTCTATCAGATAGAAAAACTGCATGGCGTTGGGCTGGAAGGGCGCGCGGAGTCGCACCTCTACCGTAACTTTCTCCAGTTTGTCCGATAAGGGACGAGGGCGCTGAGGCTTGACCTCCGTGAGATGCACATTCGCCTCTTTCGCGATTCGCTGTAAATCGCGCACCATACGAGGAATCAGTTCGTCCGACAGCTTGTCCGAGGAGAGCATTTCGATTTTTGGCTCCATCTCAAGTCGCTCTTGGCTCATCCGCTTTATATCGGCTTTCGCGGAGTCTATCTGCCTCTGCGCCTCCTCCTTCGTCAAGGGCTTGCCCTTCTGCCCGCTGGCGGGGGGGTTGGCGAAGTTCCAGACAAGGGCGATAACCGCTACCACAATGAGTAGGCTGATAATGCGCCGACCTAGAGGGCTAGTGTTCACTCTTTTTCGTCTCCTTCTTGTCGGCATCGGTCTTCACAGTAGCGATAAGGTCTTTTGCGGCGGGGTTGAGTTTGCAGGTTATTACGAAACTCATCTTGCTACCCGTTGCACTGACCTCAGCGACGGGGGTTTGCGCTGGCTTCGCAGTCGGCTTTGTAGTCGGCGCGGGGTTCGGCTTGACAGGCTTGCCGGAGGGCGCGGGCTGTACGGGCTTAATATCCTTCGGCGTTATAAGGATAGGCGGACGCTGATTGCTCGGCGCGGGCATAATTTGAACCTTGCCCGGCGTGAACGCTCTTCCCCCTTGTATCACAACGGTTCCGCCGATATGCGGCGGGGCTTGCTTCAACATCGTCGCCTCTCGCTTCATGGCATCGGCTCTCGCCGCGGCTTCACTCGCCGCCCTCTGCTTCGCCGTCGCCTCATCCTGCGGGTTGGGAATCTGTCCGGGGTTTGGTCCCTTTATCTCTACTGTCGATTCAGTGAATACAGGCATCGGCGCGTCTGTCAGGCTATTCAGAATAGCGCCCGTTCCGCCCTGAATCTGTATGGCTCCCGGAGGCGGAAGCCCTGGAGGAAATCCGGGCGGACGACCTCC
>CAIJLM010000717.1 GCA_903821495.1 uncultured Chthonomonas sp.
CTTGTAGTCGAAGGTGTCCACCTGACTCGCCGCGCCAGACATAAAGAGCTGTATCACACGCTTCGCTTTGGCTTTGTGATGTAGCCCTCCGTTGAGTTCGGCGCGTCTTTTGCCATTGGCGGGCGTGTCCGCTAATGCCCCCTCCATGCCTAAGAGATAGGAGAGGGCGACTCCGCCCAACCCGCCGCCCGCTTGCCACAGAAACTCTCGCCTGTCCATAACTGCTTCCGCCTTCCCGCTAATATCACCCCATACTTACCCCTAAGTTCGCCCCGCGCCGCCTCTACTCCTGCCTCATACCAAGAACAGAGAGTTAGCCCGCCTATCCCTGAACCCGAAATGGAAAGCGGGTGGGGGTTAGGTTGAATTAGGGGAGGCTGATTAGTTCCGTTCTGGTGTATAATAGAACGTGTTCAAGATTTATTCCTTTGAAGACGCTCTAGAAATGTACGAAACCTAAACGATTTCGACTTCGTAATAGAGACGCTATACCTCTGAAGCGAGACATTACGAATGAGCGTGGAAGCGCCTATCCAACCACCTACCCAAACTACCGAGATCAGCCCGCAAGAGCCTCCCGCGCATGAACCTAAGTTCGGTTCGATAATGTGGGCGATTCTGATTGTCGCCGCGCTTGCCGAAATCTCTTATGGCATGGTGAACTTTTCGGCTACCCCCATCTATATTAAGGCGCTAAAGTTAGACCCCAGCTTCATCGGCATCGCCTCCATGAGTTACCTGCTCTGCGAGGCTATGCTGAAAGCCCCCTTTGGCGTGTTGGGCGATAGAGTGGGCAGAAAACGCCTCCTCGTTATGGCTCCTATCGTCTCTATTTTCACCTCTCTCGCCACGATATTGGTCCATCACCCGATAGGGTTGATATGCCTTCGCGCCATAGATGGCATGGCTCTCGCCGCGCTATGGCCCTCCGCTTTCGGCATTATCAGCGACTACTCGCAGCCCGGTCAACGCGCCAAAGCCATGAGCCTTTTCAATATCTCATATATGGCGGGTATCGCAGGCGCGCCTGCGCTTGGCGGCGCGGTTGACGATATCGCCACGCACTTTTTTCATCTGGAAGGCATTCAACGAAATCAGCCCTCCTTCTACGCCTGCGCCGTTCTGTTCGCGATGACCGCTATCGTCGCAGGGCTTGTACTGCCCGGCGGCAAGCCCCCCACGCACGAGATAGCGATTAACTCTACGGAAGAGTTGGCGGCGGAGGGCGGCTTCAACCTAATAGAGTTTCGCAAGATGCTAGGGAAGATGCCGAGCGTGTTGTGGCTCGCCTTTACGATTTTCATGGGCATAGGGCTTATCATGGCGTATGCCAAGCCGTTCCTTATGGAGCATTTTCAGATATCCGGCTCTGAGTACGGTATGCTCATCCTTGTTCCCGCCGTGATAGTGGGGGCGCTCTCGTTTCCGCTCGGCACTCTCGGCGATAAGATAGGCAAAGTCCGCGCTATTCGCATAGGGTTGGGGCTTGCCTCATTCGGCTTCTGGTGCGCCCTGCTCTTCCCCATGAAGTTTTTGCTTCTCGTCTTTGGCGTTGTGATGGGGATAGGCTATGTTATCGCCTATCCTTCCGTCTTCGCGTATGTTAGCGAGAGTTGCCCCTCGAATCAGAAAGGCGCGGCTATCGGAGCCGTTGGAACCGCGCAAGGCTTAGGCGCTATTCTCGGCGCTATCCTCAGCTCTATCCTCATCAAGCACAACGCTTTCAAACTACTCGGCTTCTTCCCCGTTCCCGCTGGCGGCATTATCTTTCTTGGTTGTGGAATTATGATGTTTCTCTCCTTTCTTATCGCCGTATTCGCCTTGAAACCCCACTCCGCCGCAATGCCCTGTGATTAATTTTCTGTAACTACTTCGACAATGTCACATTAGGCGAACACTCTGTTCGCCCCTATAGAAACGACTTTTTAGAAGGACGCAAACTCTCCTCTTTCACAATTCATCCGCCTTCTGAGTCATGAATTTAGCGAAAACACAGAATATAGGCGAGTTCCGCTATCGCCTTTAGGAGCGCTTCCGCCCTAAAAACACGTGATACCGAACGAGAGACCTAATGTGACATTGTCGAACTACTTAGGTTAATTACACAGATAAGGTAACGCCTGTTGAGTGTGTCGCTATCTGCCTATCTCAAGACCAGTCCTTGACTGGTCTTTTTGTGTGCCCTAATCTGAACTTCCTATAGGCGACAAATTACCTTTTTCCCTCTATAATGAGCGTATTAAGACCACAGCGTTATATGGCGACAGTAGCGCTTACTCTGGTCTATAATTCGCTGACAAGAGGCGAAGCGGTCATCAAAAGAGACCACTAAGCCGTTTTTTGAGAGAGGAAGACTACTGTGAAGAGACTATCTATTGGTTTGTTGACCATGACATTCGCTATACTTGGCGGTTGTACGCAGTACAATACAGAGCCCCCGGAAACAACGAGACACACAACCGTTGTCGTGCCATCGTCTCCGGGACCCGCTGGAGCTACGGGCGCGACGGGGCAATCTGGCGGAACAGGGCAGACCGGGGCGACAGGCGCTCGCGGCGGGACGGGACAGGCAGGCGACTCAGGTAATCCCGGCGCTCCCGGTAGTCCTGGCGCAACTGGTTCCACGGGTTCGCCCGGCGCGCCCGGCGCTCCCGCCACACCCGACAAAGATAAATAAGGACGATGGTAAGTAGTCGCTGTAGGGTAAGAGACTAACCATGCTCCTGCAAGAACAGGCGGCTTGTTCCCTGCTTTCTGAACAAGCCGCTAACTCTCAATCAACTTCCCGTCTAGCATCTGATACACTCTGTCCGCCTCCGCGACCATCGTCGGGTCGTGCGTCACCACTACTACCGTTCCCTTATCTTGATAGCGGCGCAGAAGGTCTATCACGATATGTCCGTTCGCGTGGTCGAGGGCGGCGGTAGGCTCGTCTGCAAAGATAATAGCGGGGCGATTTATCATGGAGCGCGCCACAATCACCCTCTGCTTCTCGCCCCCTGAAAGGTGCGCCGGAACCCGCTCAGCGAGGCTTTCGATTTGCAACTCCTCCATCAACAGCATTACCGATTTCTCAGACGTTCTATCCTGCCGATTCGCCGCCACCATAATATTCTCTTTCGCGGTCAGGTAGTTCAAGAGGAAGGGCTGTTGGAACACAAAACCGAACTGTTCGCGCCGCGTCTGAGTTCGCGCCGCCTCTCCGCTTCCCGAAAGACTCCGCCCCCGATACATCACCTCGCCAGACGAAGGCAGTTTCAAACCGCTCAAAAGATAGAGCAGTGAGCTTTTACCTGAACCGGAGGGACCCATAATGACGTAGAAGCCCCTATCAGGAATCTCAAGGCTCGCTTCGCGCACCGCAAAGGTCTCTGTATCGCCATCTCCGTACTTCAAACTCACCCTGTTCGCTGTTAGGCTCATAGACTCTCCTCAATGTTGTGTCAAAATTTTAGACGCAACTAAAATTTGTTTCAGAGATATTGACTTCCCTCCCGTTGGGCGCTAAACTAAGAGTAACTTTTTTTCTTCACCATTGTCAGAAAGGACTATAGCGGTGGCTCAAAAGGCTGTACGAGAAATTTCGCTTCGCGTTCCCGCCTCCTGTCGTCCTAAATCGGTCAAGGATTACGAGAAAAGCCCCATCACGGAGAGTATAGAAGAGTATACCGAAGGCGTGTACCGACTTCAAGAGGAACTTGAAGAAGTTGGCACGGGCGACATCGCGAAATATATGTCCTGCACCTCGGCTTCAGTGACAACTATGCTCAAACGCATGGCGGATTTGGGGCTGGTAGAGCATACGCCCTACCAAGGAGTGATACTCACCGAAAAAGGCGAAGCCCTCTCCGTATCGCTTCTTCGTAAGCACCGTCTGTTGGAGTGCCTACTGGTAGATTTTCTACAGTTGCCTTGGGACGATGTACACGACCTCGCTTGCAAACTAGAACACTATATTAGCGAAGAAGTAGCCGATAATATAGCGGCGGCGATGGGAAACCCCGTCACCTGTCCGCACGGCAACCCGATTGACGCTACCGCCCCTAAAGATGGGCGGAGGCTCTCGGACTGTTCGCCCGGCGAGACGGTCACGATTTCTAAAATTACCGACGAACGCCCGGAGTTCTTGACCTATATTAAGTCCATAGGTCTCTTGCCCCAAACGAAGGTAGATGTTCAGTCGCGAACGCCCTTCGGGGACGTTATCACACTGTGCGTCGAGGGAACTTCCGCTCCGCTCCCATTAGGGCGCGATGTCGCTGTCAGTATCTGGGTTAGCGGCGAGAAGCACGCCAAAACGAAACTAAACTAACTGAACCCCTCCCTGTCCTGCGGACATCCCTCCCCAAAA
>CAIJLM010000718.1 GCA_903821495.1 uncultured Chthonomonas sp.
GCCATCTCTTCGGCGTTCGCGGGCTTGGCGTTCTCCTCCGAAAACATATCGGCGACGGCGGCGGGCTTCGCATGGAAGTACTGCCGCATCTGTTGAAAGAGTTTACGGAGAGTCGCTATCTCCCTGGCAGTGGCTTTACGCGACGCGATACGCAGAAATCCCGTGTTCACCCGCTCCTCAAAAGTAGCCCCTCCCGCCATCATCTGCACGGCAAGCCCTCGCGCCGCGTTCACGAATTCGGGGTCATTGAGTAGTACCAGCGACTGCAAGGGCGTGTTGGAGGCGGTGCGAGTGCAGGTTCCCTCTTCACGGCTTGGCGCATCGAAGGCGGCGAGCGCGGGGTGTAGAAAGGTGCGTTGCCAGTGGGTGTAGAGCCTACGGCGTAGTAGCCCATCGCCAGCGTCGTCCGCCCATTCGCGGTGCGGGAAGTTGAGCGAAGAGAGGTAGCCCGCCGGCTCTTGCGGGTAGACGCTTGCGCCTCCGATACGCTCCGCAAGTATCCCCCCCGCCGATAGCGCGACATCGTGAATAAACTCCGCGTCGAGGCGTATGGCGGACTGTCGGGCGTAGTAGCGGTTATAGGGGTCTTTCGCCATGAGGTCGGGACGCGCCACTGACGACTGCTGATAGGTCGCAGTGGAGACTATCAGTTTGACAATATGCTTCACATCCCAGCCGCTCCTCACAAACTCCGTTGCAAGCCAGTCTAGGAGTTCAGGGTGTAGCGGAGGCTCGCCCTGACCGCCAAAGTCCTCCACGCTCTTGCTGAGTCCTACGCCGAAGTAGAGTTTCCACATTCGGTTCACAAAAACTCGCGCCGTTAGCGGGTTATCTTTGGAGGTAAGCCAGTCTGCAAGGTCGAGTCGGGTCATTTTGGGCTTGGCGGGCTGTTTGAAGAAGCCGGGTATCGCCGCCTGAACCACCTCGCCTGAATCGTCCATCCAGTTGCCGCGTGGAAGAATATGCACGATACGGGGCGTGTTTGTGGTTTCGGAGACGAGGGTGCGCGGGATGGCTCCCAACAGCAGTTGCCTATCTCGCTCCAACTCTGCAAGAGGTCGCCGTAGAGTCGCCGTCTCACCGGCAACGCCCTTATAGTAGTTGAGAACAACCTTTTGTTCTTCGGGAGAGCGGGTCTTGCGGATAAGAGCGAGAATGTTATCCGGCATTCCGTTGCCGTTAGTGTCCGCATTGGGGACGGAACTGAGCGAGACGCGGAAACGCCCTACTTCGTGGTGCGGTAGTGCGCCATGCGCAAGGCGGACAGTGAGACGGACATCTTTCCCGCCCTGTATCGGCTCTTTCAAGCGAAACGCAAACGTGTACGCAAGTCCATGCACGGAAGCCCATGTCGTTTTCGGGTTTCCGTCTATCAGCGCCATCGCGGGATACCCCTCCTCTTCGCGGGATACATAGACGCTCTCGAAGGGGGCGGACTTGGGAGGTTCGTTTCCTACCTGAACCGCTAACTGAAACTCGCTTAACGCGGCGTAGTAGCCTGCACGCGCCACGCCGTTGCCGGGTAGCGAACCGTCGCCTATCACCTCTAATCGCAGGGCGGTGATAACGGGCTTGTCGGCGGGGAGCGTCACTTCATAAGTATCGAACGCGGGAAACTTGCCGCCAGCGACTACCGAGTTATCGGACTGAATCGTCATGGTAGAGCCGCCCGTAGAGGTCGCGCTGAGAGGCTTTGTCGACTTCCAATCGAGCGATTTTGCGCTGTCGAGTTCGCGAATTTTCGCCTCCCAATGCGCCGCCCCGCGCTGATAATCGGAATCGGGAAGCGCGTTAATAAGCTCGCGCTGCACCTTGATTTTGGTTTCTAACTGGTTAAGACGGGTCTGTTGTTCAGGAGTTGGGACGCGCATAGAGGGCCCCCACTCTTCGTTGGGATAGCCGCCGCCGTAGTAGCCTTTTTCGTTCAAATCGGCGAAGAACGCCGCCGCCTGATAGAAGTCTTTCTGCGTGAAAGGGTCGAACTTATGCGAGTGGCACTCCGCGCACCCCAGAGTAGAGCCGAGCCACGTTATCGAGAGGTTTTTCACGCGGTCAACGGCGTACTTGGCGCGGTACTCCTTGTCCTGAATACCACCCTCCGTACTCATCATTCCGAGTCGGTTGTAGGCGGTTGCGACTCGCTGCTCTTGCGTCGCGTTGGGTATCAGGTCTCCCGCAAGCTGTTCGCGAGTGAAGGCGTCGAAGCGTTTATTCGTGTTGAAGGAGTCTATCACGTAGTCGCGATAGGGGAAGACGCTCACATCTTGGTCGCCGTGGTAGCCTACCGTGTCGGCGTAGCGCACAAGGTCGAGCCAGTACTGCGCCATCCGTTCGCCATAGCGGGGACTGCTTAGGTATGCGTCCACGCGCCGTGCGTAAGCGTCGGGGCGCTTATCGGTTAGGAAGGAGAGAACATCCTCTGGCTTGGGCGGTAGCCCCGTGAGGTCGAGGGAGAGGCGACGAAGCAGGGTCGCTCTATCGGCTTGCGCCGAGGGGGCAAGCCCCTCTTTGAACAGAGTTGCGAGGATAAATCTATCTGCGGAGTTCTTCGCCCACTTCGCATAAGCCCCGCCAATCTGCGGCGGGGTCACGCGGACGACAGGCTGATACGCCCAGTGTCCCTCCCACTTCGCGCCCTCCTCAATCCAGCGTTTCAGGGTCGCAAGCTCTTTGGGCTTCATCGTCTTGCCCAACGAAACGGGGGGCATACGCATAGCGAGGTCTTTCGCGGTTATCCTCTGCCACGCCGCGCTATGCTCAGGGCTTTTGGCGGTGAAGGGGGCGGCGCTACCCCGCCTCTCCTTCGCCCCCTCCTCTGTGTCGAGGCGGAGGTTGGCTTTACGGGCGTTCTTATCGAAACCGTGACACTTGAAGCAGTATTCGGAGAGGATAGGGCGAATGTCCCGATTGAAGCGGATTTCGCTGGTTTGCGCGAACGCGGCGCTGGTCGCGCAAGCCCATAGTGTAAGGACGGATAGGATTTTTTTCATGGATGTTGACTCGCCTCGTAACAGATTTCACATTCGTGATTGTAGATTCGACTCGCTGTTCGAGATTCCTGCTTTCCATCAAAGGAAATGCACCCTCTATCTTTTAGCCCTAGTAAGCGGATTGGCAAAAAATAACCACGAAAATTTACAAAAGAGTATTGCATTGCGGGCAATATCCTGCTACTATTCTCTAATTCATATACACAGCGCTTGAGCAGTCACGTTGTGTTTATTGATACTCACGTGTTGTGAAGGTTCACCCTCCCTAATATAAGTTGAGTCCGTAGAAGGTTAGGAGATAGCCCAGTGATTACACCCGCCGAAATAAGCCAATTTTTGCCCATCGGTCCCGACAAAGAGAACATCCTTGAAAAACGCCCCTACTTCTTGATTCCTCTTTTGGAGACAGACAACGCTCCTACTACTGAAAGCAAAGAAGAGAAGTTAGAAGCGTTATTGGGGCGTATCGTCGCCTCGGTGAATGCGCCCATCTCAGATATATACGTTATCAGTCACGGCTGGCACAGGAATCTCTTTGGCGGCGTGTCCGCTTATGACCGCCTAATGAGTCGCTTGTCGGGGCTGATGCACAGAGGCAGAATAATACTCCCGCAAAACTATAATCCTCTCTTTATCGCTCTGCACTGGCACTCCGACCCGGGTAGAGACGGCTGGATAGACGAGCAGGGACGGCGTAGCAAAGACAGTTTTCTGGAGAACGCGCGACGATGTTTCAACTACTCTTCCGCGACCTCCGTCGATTTCACCAATACCTTTGAGGACATTTTTGAACTCTTCTCCCGTATGTCCGCCTCTGACACGAACGCGGAAGAGGTTCTCGCTTCGTACCCTAAGAGTGTGTCTGATAGGTTAGCCAACTACTCGCTTGCCAATAGCCTTGGAGATGGCGAAAGCCTTGGTGAGAAAGTCGCTACCGTATGGCGCTGTTATCATGAGGCGACGATAAAAGGCTCTCAGGAAGACCAGACAGTGGCGCCGGGCGCGCGACATACCGTATGGGAGACGCTGGGGGGGATTGTGAAAATTCTGTTGCCCCTCCTCGGTTTCGCTTCTCTGGGGAGTTGGGCGTTAAAACAGATTCCGAAGCCGGATGTGGTAGCCGTGTTTAGCGCTTTACGGGAGGCTATTACATCGCATCACATGGCTCCAATCCTTAATCCCATCAAGCAAAACCTCTCTCTTGAGCATATTCAACAAGTACTGGCAACGCCGCAGATTGCGCTTGCAGGAGCTCTCTGGGTTGTAGCATTGGCGTACGTTTTTATTTTTGGTAAAAGAGAGAAGAGAAGCGCTCTTACCGGATGGTTCGCCCTACTTGTATACTTGCCTGTTGAGGCTCTTTTCCTTCTCATCGCTATTATCCTACTACTTTTCGGGGCGCTACTATCGGGCTTCAAGAGAAGAGAGCGCGATGAAAATGTCGGAGGGTATTGGATTTTCATAGGAGATATGCTGGGATTTCCTCTTTTGCAGGTGCGAAAAGCGTTCCCGGTACGCCATCGTATACGTCAGGTTATCACCGCCATCCACAATCAGACCGCCTTCTACACAATGCAGTCAAAAGGAGTCAGGGCGGGCGATGAAGGAGCCACCTTTGTACGTAAGTTGGCAGAGCGACTCAAGAAGGAGGGCAAGTGGACGGAACAGACAGAGGAGGCGAGCGGAACCCGTATTCACCTGCTAGGACACAGTTTCGGGGCGTTACTCGTCGCGAATCTTGCCGAAAAGTTGATGGAGACAGAAACCAAACCGCATCTGCGGTCGGTCTGCCTCGTTCAAGGGGCGCTATCGAGCGTCTGGTTCACTAAAGAGAGCAAGACCGTTAAGCATTGCCAAGCAGGCAAAGGAATCATCGGCTGTATCTACTCCCGCTACGATACCGCCACTGGCGCGATATTCCCTCTGGCGAACTACCGACGCAAGGCGGCGGGGTATGTCGGTCTCGGCGTGTTTGACGGTGAGAAGAATCGCGTCGTGGATATTGGAAAAGCAGACGTTGATACAATTCGCTTCATGCTACCGGAAGAGCGTATCTTACTGGTACAGCCTCCTACAATAATCGCCCCAGAAAGCAACCTGATGAACATAGACGCAAGCCACCTCATCTACGAGGGGGCGGTAGCGAGCGGCGGAGGGCATGACGACATATTCAAGGACGATGTTGTCGCGCTCATCTGGGGGATAGCGACGACGGAGCCGCGCAAGCCAAAAATCGTCAGTGAGACAAAAAACGACCCCGACTTGCTTAAGGTCGAGGTCAAATAACGTGGTTTGCCAGATGTACCGTAAACTCTACGCAAAAGCGGTTCGCATTCGCGTACTGGATACGGAACCTTCTATGTAAAGGAAGATGCTTTACACCTACCATTATAGGGCGGGGGCGTGACGGCGGCGTATACAAAACGCCCTCTATAGCGTGACATCGAGAAAATTGCGCCTATTTACTCCGCAACGATGATGCGAAGCCCCGCCTCTTCCAACAGAAAGCGGTCTTCCGCCACAATTCCAGAATCGGTGATAAGAGCGCTCACCTCGCCCAGCCCAGCGACTCGCGCAAAGGAGGCTTGCCCGATTTTACTCGAATCGGCGACGGCTATCACCTGCCGCGACTTCGACATCATCTGCCGCTTCACCTGCGCCGCGTCAAAATCAATCACGGAGAAGCCTGTCACCACATCCACGCCGCTAAACGCCACAAACGCCTTATCGCACTGTATCGGTTCGAGGAACTGCGTGGCGAGCGCCCCCAATGTTGCGCGACGAGACGACTGAACCACTCCTCCGATAAGTATCGTCTGAATGCCCTCTTTTTCGGCGAGAGTCTGCGCGGTGGCGAGCGAATTGGTCACAACTGTCAACCTATCAAACTCTTTGAGGCGCAAGGCAATCTCATGGCAGGTGGTTCCCGCATCAATGAGGATGGTCTCCCCCTCATGCACCATTTCGGCGGCGGCGCGTGCGATTTTGCGCTTTTCGTTCTGACGCAAAACGGCGCGCTCCGAAAAAGGAGGCTCGTAGAGGGTATTGCCAACCGCTATCGCGCCGCCATGCGTGCGACGCAGGTAGCCCTGCTCCTCCAGTTTGCTTAAATCGGTTCGGATGGTGGGCGGCGACACTTGAAAGGACTGGGTAAGCTCCTCTACGGTCACCTTTCCTTTGCGGCGAAGTTGTTCTAAAATCGCACGTTGTCTCTCTTCAGCGAACATCAGGAGTATTCCTTACATCTCCATCGCTTGGGGCGACTTATTTTTGCGCTTGTTAGCGAACTATCAGACATTGGCTTACGCGATTCGTTACGTTCATTTTCAAAATTAAGTGAAAAAGAATAAAATAGAGGTGCAAAATCGAAAATTGCGAAAAATGCCTTGAAAACATATTTTCTTTTCCTTGCCTTTGCTATTGATTTTCTTCACTTCGTTGTTGTATTATGTACTAGACGCTATTTGTCCTAGCCTGTTCCAATGTGCAGAGGAGCCATTAGGATGCCTAAATCCATCCCCATTCACCCGCAAGACGTTCGCAAACCCGGTCAACTCACGTTCGACCCTGTTCCCATCAACCAATACGCTCGCACCGTCGCTCAAGAGAAGCAAAAATACGGCGCGGACGCGCTCATCGGCATTCATCGCGATATGGCGGTGATACGCGCCTTCGAGACCATGCTCAACGAGGTCAAAATCAAGGGCGCGTATCAGGGGGTAGCCTACGACCATCGAGGACCCGCTCACCTCTCCATAGGGCAGGAGGCATCCGCAGTCGGTCAGGCGTTCCTGTTAGGGATAGATGACCAGATATTCGGTAGCCACCGCAGTCACGGCGAGATTCTGGCGAAGGGTCTCTCCGCTATCGCCAAACTTGACGACGATACCCTCATGGGAATTATGAAGGCGTACCTCAACGGGGACACGCTAAGAGTCGTGGAGAAGGACGCAGAAGGCTCAGTCAAAGACCTCGCGATAGACTTTCTACTCTATGGTGCGCTCGCCGAGATTTTTGGGCGCGAACCGGGCTTTAATCGCGGGATGGGCGGCTCTATGCACGCCTTCTTTATTCCGTTCGGTATCTTCCCGAATAACGCGATTGTCGGAGGCTCTGCGGATATTTCGGTAGGCGCTTCGTTGTTCAAGCGCGTCAATCGAAAACCCGGCTTGGTTATTTGTAATATCGGGGATGCCTCCGCAACCTGCGGACCCACTTGGGAGGCTCTCTGCTTCGCCACCATGGACCAGTTCAAGACGCTGTGGGACGACGCGCATAGGGGCGGTCTCCCGCTCATTATGAACTTTGTGAACAACTTCTACGGAATGGGCGGTCAACCTGTAGGCGAGACGGGCGGCTTCGGCGTTCTTGCCCGGCTTGGCGTAGGACTATCCCCCGACCAGATGCACGCCGAGCGCATTGATGGCTATAATCCCCTCGCGGTGATTGACGCTATCGCGCGTAAGCGCGAGATTTTGGAGCGCGGCGACGGACCTGTTCTGCTGGACACCGTTACCTACCGTTATAGCGGACACTCTCCATCGGATGCCTCCTCTTACCGAGACCGTTCTGAGATTGAAGAGTGGCAGAAACACGACTCCTTGCTCACCTATGGCGCGGAACTCATCAGCGCGAATATCGCCTCCGCCGACCTTCTCGTGAAGGCGCAACAGAAGATAGACGCGCACATTCTACGCGCCTACAAAAAGGCGATTGACCTCGACCTTTCGCCGCGCGCCAACCTCTATGTGGCGGGCAATCTGCTTGATAGGACGATGTACTCCAATGAGAAAGTGGAGACCTTCGCGCCAAACGAAACTCCTGAACTGAACCATGCGCCTAGCGAGAACGCCCGCGTTCAACAGCTGGCGGGGCGCAGTCGTTCGGGGCTGGACGAGAACGGAAAGCCGCTCTCGAAAGCCCGCTGTATTCAAGTGCGCGACGCGCTTTTCGAGGCGATACTGCATCGCTTTGAGACGGATGCGACACTCGTGGCTTATGGCGAAGAGAACCGAGACTGGGGCGGGGCGTTCGCGGTCTACCGCGGTCTCACAGAGTTGCTTCCCTACCATCGCCTGTTCAATAGCCCCATCTCCGAAGCCGCGATTGCGGGGACGGCGGTAGGCTACGCGCTTGCGGGCGGACGCGCCCTGATAGAGTTGATGTACTGCGACTTCTTGGGACGCGCCGGCGACGAGGTTTTCAACCAGATGGCGAAGTGGCAGAGCATGAGCGGAGGGCTACTCAAGATGCCCGTCGTAATGCGCGTGAGCGTGGGTAGCAAGTACGGGGCGCAACACTCGCAGGACTGGACGGCGCTCTGCGCTCATATTCCGGGCTTAAAGGTGGTCTTCCCCTCCACTCCCTACGACGCAAAAGGCTTGATGAACTCGGCATTGGCGGGAACCGACCCGGTTATCTTCTTCGAGAGTCAGCGCGTGTACGACCAGACGGAGCTGTTTCACGGGGCGGAGGGTGTTCCTTCGGGGTACTACGAGATTCCTATAGGGGAGCCTGACGTGAAACTCGCGGGGACGGATTTGACAATCCTGACCGTTGGGGCGACGCTCTACCGCGCTCTCGATACGGCGAAAA
>CAIJLM010000719.1 GCA_903821495.1 uncultured Chthonomonas sp.
GGTTGCAATAGAGGGATGTCCTTCGGGAAGGGACTTGCGATCTATCGCCAACCCCTCAAGGTAGAGAGGTTCCGCCTCGCCATAACGACCTTGACTCTCGTACAGCCCTGCCAGATTGTTGAGGCTGGTTGCAATAGAGGGATGTCCTTCGGGAAGGGACTTGCGACCTATCGCCAACCCCTCAAGGTAGAGAGGTTCCGCCTCACCGTAACGACCTTGAGAGTTCAAAAACAGCCCGAACTGGTTGAGGGTGTGGGTACAAGCCCATGTCTGCGCCCCCATTGCTTTGATAGATTCGTAACACGCTTGGGCTGTAGCTACCAACTGCTCCAACCACTTCCAGTTATGGAAATCCTCTGTGTTCAGGTTGGAGGACGCAACTACGGCTACCGCGTCCTCTAACGCGCTCTTCTGCTCTTCGCCTAGTAAATGCCTCTGTACCGCCTGTATTAGCCGATGAACTATGAGGGTTTCGCCCTCACGCTCTACCAGCGCCTTATTCACGAGGAGAGCGAGCAGGTTTTCGCACGTCAACTCGTCCTGCATGGCGTTGCGGAGGGCTTCGGAGAGACCGGACGCGCCCCGTGTGAAGAGGGCTATCGGGAAGCCGTCGGGCGAGTAGAAGGCGGCGAGGCGCAGAAGTTCCTTCGCGCACTGCCCCAAGTCTCCCTCGCAGTCTAGGGACTCTAAGGAGAGTTGGAAGGTGACGAGGACGGCGGGATGCTCTTTCTCGTTCCAAGTGCTGTGCTGGCTCAACATTTGCACGGAGTGTGTGCGGAATAGCGCAAGGAACTTGCTCGGCGGCATTCCGTTCTGCATATACGCGCCCGCTTGCGCTATGGCGAGAGGGAGACCGCCCAACTCCGTTATTAGGGTCTCCGCGCTCTGTTTTTCTGTCGGGGTTTGTCGTACCGCTTCGGGGGTCTTGCTCCACTCATAGAGAAGTTTCAAGCCCTCCTTTGTGGACATTTTGCCAATCTCTAAGACCTCCGCCGCCAGATTACCAAGCGCCTTCTGCCGCGTCGTAATGAGCAGATGTCCGCGCCCCGCGTCCGGCAGGTAGTCCTGAACGCTCTGCGGGTCGTCTACGTTATCTAGCGCCATAAGCCAGTTGTCGTGGGTTTTGCACCAGTTGTCGATATGCACGAAGAGGTCTTTGAGGGATAGTTGTGCGTCGGCGGGGATGCCGATGACCTGCGCCGCGATTTTGCGGTAGTCTTCGTAGAGGGTAGTTGTGTCGGAAGCGCGAACCCAGAAGACCCACTGATATTCGCTCTTATAGCGGTGTGCGTACTGTAGCGCGAGTTGCGTTTTGCCGATGCCCCCCGTACCGCGCACCGCGAGAGACTGGCAGAGCGCGACATTTTTGTCAGCGCGGAGCGCGGTAGCGATTTGCTGGAGGTAGTCGCCGCGCTCTACGTAGCGCTTTGGCGGCGCGGGTAGGTTGACTTCAGTGGCGAGTCAAGTTGGGGTGGGGGTTCCTCGTTTATGTATTATCGGTGTGTTGTACTCCGAAGCGCTGACAAGTCCCGCCGCTATACGCCCTATATCACAGGCTCTTTCAATGCTGTTGCTTGCGGCTAACTCTTGATAGAAGCCTATGGAAAAGGCGATGGCGGCTTCATCGCTGATACTCTTATTCATGCCAACTACGTATGGAATGTGTTCATGAATGGCAATTGCTTGCGCTTCAGAATAACAGGCGTTCAATATCACACACTCTACGTGGTCGGCGTAAAAACGAAACATATCCGCTAATGCTTGTGGCAAAACGACTAAAGCATTGCCCTGCTCGTCCTCAAAACATAGTGAGCCTGTGTCCGTGCCATGCCCTGAAAAGTGGACGACATTGGGTCTGCGCTCGGTGAGAAGGCGGAGAATATCCCTAGAGCGGAGAGCCATATTTGGAAGTAGCAACTCAAGCGCATCTCGTTGGGAACCACCGCGAACACTGGTTTCTATCTCGCTGAACTCTTTTCCCAAACGAAGGCGCACTTCATCGACGGGTTCTGCGGCAAGGAAGAGGATGTTTCTTTTGTTCATGGCGTTCGTCTTTCTCATTGCGGAGGTTGCTGTAAACAGATTATAACACGTTGGCGCTGTGTTGTAAAGCGACTTGAGGCGATGTAAGAGTTCACTCTCCCAAGATAACTACTCAGCCCCCTTCGGGGGAACCTAACCCCCGTCCCCTTCCCGAAACGGGCAGGGGTGGCTCCGACAAAGACGAAGTTACGGTAGGATTATTTTTGGTACAGGTCGCAAGCCTAGCGTTCCACCGCCTCAGTTATCGTATTAGCGGCAGTGGTTCCCCCTTCCCGTTTCGGGAAGGGGGTTAGGGGGTCAGGTCGCCGTCAGGCGAAAAACCAACCATTCAACCGTCCCGCTATCTCAATAGCGGCAGTGGTTCCCCCTTCCCGTTTCGGGAAGGGGGGTTAGGGGGCTAGGGGGCTA
>CAIJLM010000720.1 GCA_903821495.1 uncultured Chthonomonas sp.
CTTATCACTTTAGACCGCGACCACGATGTAACTGACGCCGATGGAAAATGCCATGTTGTGATATGCGGTTCGGGTGCTTCTGTCGCGGATAACACAAATATCCGCGTACATATCAAAGTAGTGAACCCCAATACCCAACAAACTATCGCTGACTCTTTCGTCAAAATCATACTAAGGCAGTATCACCCAACGGTTGCTCTTTCTCCTTTCGTTGGGCCAGTCGTCTCTCCTAGCGTTGGCATCACGTACAACATGGGCAATCTCTCCAAGATGGCGAGTTACACCACTACTGCGCTCTCCGATTGGACGCTTACTATACCCCATGACCGTATCACGTTCACTCAGAATAACGGGGCGCCTCAACTGTATTTTGAAGAGATTATTCCACCAGACCAAAATCTTAATTGGTATGGGCAAACGTTTAGACCAATCACTCTAAACAACCCTCACGCTCCCAACTACACGATACAGTACAATATGTGGTTTTTAGATGCCAATTCGGCGATGCCGCATAATCCATGGGCGCCTTTTGGATGGCGCTTCCATATACAGGAGGTCGCTGACCACGAGCTGGGGCATTTCCTAGGATTAAACCATAACGATACCTACGATAAATCCCTTATGTCCCCAACTGACCTTGACTATTTTGTTTGGGGAACAGTAAGACCTCGGGCAGAGGCGGACTGGCCCCCTATTCATATCAACTACCCGTAACGATTGGAGACTCTAACGATGCAAGTTTCAAAGACCGCCTTGCTAGGTATGGGGGCGCTTTTGTTGGCGGGAAGCGTTATGGCGTTCACCCCGCAAACTCCTGCTGTCAAGAAACCTTCCCGCGTGACAAAATCGCTCGCTAAAACTCCCGTAACGACGAAAAAATCGAACGCACGCGTGGTAAGAGCGCACATGAAGCGACCTGGTTTAGCCCCCGCCCCTGATTCATTAGTAGCGATGTCTGATATGATTGTCATTGGCAAGGTTACCGCGGTGCTAGCTATGCGAACTACACCCGTAGATTGCCCGCCTTCCGAGTTTTGGCTGGGCAACCATACTGTCTACTCGTTTCATGTGGAAGAGTATCTTATGGGAACGGGTCCGGAGACCGTTAAGATACGCCACGATGGGGGAGAGGCGGCAGGTCTTCGCTATATACAGGACGATAATCCGGGGCTAATCGTTGGTGAACGGTATCTCCTATTCCTAGTATCCTCGCAGAACAGTCCGAGAGTAAAAAAATACGGCTATCTGGTTTGTAGCAAAAACGGCAAAATATACAAAGCGGGCGATGCCGACGAACTGCAACCCTCCGATTGGCAACGCTCTAAGATACGCATAGAGGACGGGGTACTCGTTCAAGCCACCGACGACGAACACCCTCTGCCGCCTTGGCGCTTTCAGGAGCGAGGTTGCGACCAGTTGATAGGGATTACGGAGCGAGAGGCGCGCGATGTTATCAAGAAAGCCATTAAGGATAGTATCGGGTTAGGCAAGTCTACGGTCTATACTGACGACTGACCTAGATTTAAGGGGTGTCCGACCAGTGGGGGCGAAGGAGAGCGATTCTCCTTCGCCCCTATTTCACGTTTCCAATTTGACGGGCGGGGAGATATTGCCGTATAATGAAACAACCTATTAGAAACTGAGGACGCGCCCCGTGCGAAGGATAGATGTGAAGAGAGAGGGATACGCCGCCGCCTGTGCGATACTGCGCCGCGACACCCTGCAAGACAACCCGCGTGTGGAAGCCATAGTACGCGCTATTATCGCCGATGTGCGCCAGCGCGGCGACGCGGCTCTGCTAGAACTTTCGCGCAAGTTCGACTACGCCGACATGACGACGCTAGAGGTATCGCAAGAGGAGATAGACTCCGCCGAAGCCGAACTGAGCGAAGACCTCAAGGCGACGATACGCCTCTCCGCGCAGAACATTCGCGCCTTCCACGAGCGTCAGCGCAAAACCAGTTGGCTGGAGGCGGAGGCGGACAAAATCGTAGGGCAGATGGTGCGCCCGTTAGCGAGGGTGGGCGTGTATGTTCCGGGCGGGACTGCCGCGTACCCCAGTTCCGTTCTGATGACCGTGATACCCGCGAAGGTTGCGGGAGTGCCTGAAGTTATCCTCTCCACCCCCGTTCGCGAGGGCGGCAAGGTTCCCGCAATGGTTCTCTACGCCGCGAAAATCGCGGGGGTGAGCAAAATCGTAACGGTGGGCGGGGCGCAAGCGGTAGCGGCGTTCGCGTTTGGCACGGCTACGGTTCCGCAGGTTGACAAGGTTGTGGGACCCGGCAACGTCTACGTCAACGTCGCGAAGAAAATGCTCTACGGTCTGGTGGATATTGATATGCTTGCGGGCCCCAGCGAGGTCTGCGTCGTGGCGGATGCAGGGGCGAACCCCCTCTTCGCGGCGATGGATTTGCTGACTCAAGCCGAACACGATACGGAGTGCGCCGCCTACCTGATAACCCCCTCCGCCGAGTTCGCGCAAGCCACTCTCGCCGAGATAGACAGGCAGTTACAGATACTTCCCCGCACTGAGATTTTGAAAGAGGCGTTGGAGAAGAACGGCGGAGTCATCATCACCGAATCTTTGGAACAGGCTTACGACCTCGCGAATGTCTGCGCTCCCGAACACATAGCCCTGATGGTGCGCGAACCCTTCGCGGCGCTAGGGCGTATTCACAACGCGGGCGCGATACTCATGGGCGACTACTCTCCCCAAACGCTAGGCGACTACATCGCGGGCCCCAGCCACACCCTGCCGACGAGCGGAACGGCGCGATTCTCTTCGCCGCTCCATGTAGACACCTTCCTCAAGAAGCAGAGTTTCATCTACTACACCGCGCAAGCGTTGGACGGCGTGGCGAACGCGCTGACCACTTTTGCACGGGCAGAGGGCTTCGACGCGCACGCTGAGGCGGTTGTCGCAAGGCAGGAGGCGAAAAAATGAGCGGAAAACGCGCTTCAAATATCAAAAGAGTGACGAATGAAACGCAGATTTTCCTGTCATTAGAGATAGATGGCGACGGAACAAGCGACATCGATACGGGAGTGGGCTTCTTCGACCACATGCTGACCCATATTGCAAAGCACGGTCTCTTCAACCTAACGGTGAAGGCGACGGGCGACCTCGACATTGACGACCACCACACGGTAGAGGATGTGGGGATTGCTCTCGGAAAAGCGTTCGCGGAGGCGCTAGGAGACCGCGCAAGAGTTACGCGGGTGGGGAATATCGCTGTTCCAATGGACGAAGCGCTTGTCTACTGCGCTCTGGACATCAGCGGCAGGGGCTTTCTGGCGTGCGATTTGACCTATCCTACCCCGAAACTTGGCGACTTTACGACGGAGATGGTTCCCGAATTTTTTCGCGCCGTCGCTGTAAATGCGGGGTGGACGGTTCACCTGCGCCAACTCGCAGGAACCAACACGCACCATATTATCGAGTCGGCGTTCAAGGCGTTCGGACGCGCCGCTTCGCAAGCGGTGAGAATTGACCCTAGAGTTCACGGAATACCCTCCACTAAAGGGACTCTTTAGCCATAATAGAGGTACGAAAAACTCGGAGATATATCGAGTAAAGACTAAAAACGCCCAAAGGTGAACCTCGAAGAACGTACTTTGGAGCGTGACTGATGCAACCTACAACCAAACAGTCTCCTTTCGTCCCATCCAACCCGATGAGCCGCTTTCGCGACGCGGGAGTAATCTCGCGCCTGATTCTGGTAGTTCTGCTTACCATGACTCTCGTTGAGGCGATGCACTGGGCTATGGATGTCACCAACGCGAATGCAAAGCGTATCTCGGCGAACTTCGACACGATTCGCAAAGAGACGACTACGCAACGCGAAGGCGAGCGCGTCCCCATACTCACTATGGGCCCCGTGATTGAGGCGTTAGAGGAGAGACCCAAAAAACGAAAGTAGACGGCTCTTTATGATTGCGATTATAGACTACGGCATGGGAAACCTGCGAAGCGTGGAGAAGGCGTTGGAGCGAGTGGGAGGAGACCCCCTTATCACCAGGAACCCAGAGGAGATTCGCAAAGCGGATAGAGTCGTACTGCCCGGAGTGGGCGCGTTTTGCGCCGCTATGACCAATCTGGATAAGAGTCGCCTACGTGGCGCGGTGATAGAGCATATTCAGAGTGGAAAGCCTTTTATGGGGATATGCCTCGGCTTGCAGATGCTGTTTGAGGAGAGTAGCGAAATGGGTTCCGCCGCAGGGCTTGGGGTTCTACCTGGGCGCGTGGTGAAATTTTTCGAGAAAACGCCTCCCGCCAACGGAGAGTCCCTGAAAGTGCCGCACATCGGTTGGAACACTCTCCATTTTCCGCGCCCCACGCGCCTCTTTGCAGGCTTGGAGGAGGGCGCGTCCGTCTACTTCGTTCACTCCTACTACCCGGAACCCAGAGACCCCCAAATAGTGAGCGCAACCAGCGACTACGGGCTAGATTTCTGTTGCGCGGTGGAGCATGAGAACATCGTCGCAACACAGTTCCACCCCGAAAAAAGCGGTTCCGTCGGATTGCAGATACTGAGCGCCTTCGTAGCGTGGTAGCAAAAAATTCGTTTCTCTCCAAAGTCGAGATGCCTCTGACTTTGGAGAGAAACGAATTTTGGATGGGAATACCTCTACCTCTACGAACCCCTTAGTGCATTGTCGGGACTACAGGAATCATCTCCGGTATGGGAGGTTCCAGAGTAGCCTTTAGGCGCTTGTTCTCTACGGGTTTATTGCGAAGCGGCTCCAGGGCGAGTTTCAGAACTTCGCTCACATCGCTGACAAACGCGAATGTCAACTCCTTGTGAATCTCCTTGGGAACCTCCTCCATCACATCCTTACGGTTGCGTTCCGGCAGGATAATGGTCTTAATTCCAGCCCGATGCGCGCCAAGCACCTTCTCCTTCACGCCCCCGATAGGTAGAACTTTCCCTGTTAGAGTGACTTCGCCTGTCATAGCGAGAAGAGGCTTCGCAAGTCGTCCGCTAAACAGCGAGGCGAGAGCCGTTGTCATCGTGATACCTGCGGAGGGACCATCTTTCGGAATCGCGCCTGCGGGTACGTGGATATGAATGTCGTGCGTCTCGTAGAAGTTATCGGGCGCGCCTATCTCCTGAGCGTGAGCGCGAACCCACGAAAGCGCCGCTTGAGCCGATTCACGCATCACGTCGCCGAGTTGCCCCGTTATCGTGAGCGAAGGCGGGCGACCATGACTGGAAATAGCCAACGCCTCTATGAAGATGATGTCGCCGCCCATCTGAGTCCATACCAGCCCCGTGACTACGCCGGGACGCTCCACCTTATCCAGCGCGTCTTCTCGCTCGAAGCGCGGAACTCCTAAAAACTCGCGAACTGTTTTCGGCGTGACCAGTAGCGTCTGATAGGTCTCCTCGGCAAAGGCGCGTGTCGCTTTGCGGCAGACGGTAGCGATTTCGCGCTCTAGGTTTCGCACTCCCGCCTCGCGAGTGTAGTGCTGAACGAGATAGCGAATGCTGTCGCGCCGGAAGGTTATGCGCCCCGTAATGCCATGTTCGCCCGTCTGTTTAGGAATGAGGTGCTGTTTCGCGATGTTGACTTTCTCCTCTTCCGTATATCCCGCGAGTTCGATAATCTCCATCCTGTCGCGTAGGGGCGGCATAATGGTATCGAGCATATTCGCCGTCGTGATAAACAGAACATTGGAAAGGTCGAACGGCACATCGAGATAGTGGTCGCGGAAGGCGTTATTCTGCTCCGGGTCGAGCGCTTCGAGCAGAGCGGAACTGGGGTCGCCCCGAAAATCGGAGTTCACCTTGTCAATTTCGTCTAGCATGAAGACGGGGTTGTTCGTCTCGGCGCGTTTAACGCCCTGAATAATCTGCCCCGGGAGCGCCCCGATGTAGGTTCTACGGTGTCCGCGAATCTCCGCCTCATCTCGAACGCCGCCTAGCGAGATACGCACGAACTTGCGCTGAATAGCGTGCGCTATAGAGCGCCCCAGCGAGGTTTTGCCCACGCCGGGAGGTCCCACAAAGCAGAGAATAGGCTGTCGCACAGTTCCATCCTGCTTAAATTTGCGGACGGCGAGATACTCCAGTATCCTGTCTTTGATTTTTTCTAAGCCGTAGTGGTCTGCATCCAGCGAGGCTTTCACCGACTTGATTTCGAGGTTGTCCTTCGTGGTTTTTTGCCAAGGCATGGCAATCATCCAGTCGAGGTAGGTGCGTGTGACGTTGTACTCCGGGGCGGCGGGGTTCATTCGGCTCAGGCGGTCAAGCTCTCGCTCCGCCTCCTTGTTCGCCTCTTCAGGCATACCCGCCGCCTCGATTTTGGCGCGAAGTTCGTCCATCTCCTGCGTTCTGTCGTCGCCCTCGCCAAGCTCTTTTTGAATTTGGCGCAGGTGTTCGCGGAGGTAGTACTCGCGTTGCGTCTTTCCGAGTTCGTTCGCGACTTCGGACTGTAAGCGGTTGCCGAGTTCCAGCAACTGCGCTTCACGCCCCAAGAGTATCATCAGGCGCGTCATACGCGACTTGAGTTCAAGAGATTCCAGTATCTCTTGCCGCTCATGATAGGTGAGGCGCGGCATCTGCGCGGCGATGAGGTCGGTCAAAACTCCCGCGTCTGTTACGTTATCGGGTAGGTTCCCCATCTCGTCCGGCAGGTCGGAGGAGAGCGAAACAATCCGCTTGAACTGCTCGCCGATACTGCGCCGCAGAGCCTCAATTTCGAGCCGCTCCTCTTCGCTAATGACGGGTTCTGGTAGCGCGCGCACCTTCACGCGCAGGTAGGGGGTCGTCTGAATCGCTTCCAGTATCTCAAAGCGCTGAATTCCCTGCACGATGAGCCGAATGCCCTCCGGCACTTGCGCCATCATGCGAATTGCGATAACAGTTCCAATTTTATAGACATCGTCCAGCCCTGGATTCTCAATAGAGGGGTCTTTGAGGCAACTGACCGCTATTAGGCGATTGCCGCCCGCCATAGAATCGTTGACCAGTTTTATAGAGTTCTCGCGCCCTACGCCTAGCGGCGCGACGACGACAGGAAAGATAACCACTTCGCGCAACGGCAAAAGGTTTATCTCCTCCGGAATTTTGTGCGCCTCCTCTCCCTCCGAGGGGGTCTCGCTTAGCTCTAGGGTTATCTCCTGTAGGTCTTCCGGCTCTACTTCGGCTACGATTTCGGTTATGTCGTTCTCTTCCATAATTTTTGGTTTCCTGTAACTATGTCATCGCGCTACAGAGCGCGCGTATCGAGTGTTCTGAACGCAAAAGGTTCGGCGCGTGGCTCTACTCACCCTGCGCCACTAACGCCAACGATGCAAAAGAGGCAACGGGGCGCAGGGGATTACTCCTCGGTAGTCACCTTTATCACGCGGGTTCGGGGCGACTCCTCCTCTTTTTTGGGGAGGGATATGGTCAGAAAACCATCTCTAAAGTTCGCCTTGATGCTCTCCCTATCGAATGCGAGGTGAGGCGGGAGCGGAATTTCACGCTCAAACCGACCATAGAATATCTCAAGGTGATAGCAACGCAAACGGTCTTGCCGTTCGCTATCCGGCTCCATGCGTTCGCCAGAGACGGTTAGAACTCTGTCATCTGTGGAGAGTGTGACGGAGAGGTTTTCCGGTCTTACTCCCGCCAGTTCCAATTTAATGACCAACGCCTCTTCATTTTCGTACATATCGGCGCGTAGTCGAAACCGGACGGACTGGAACGCATCTTCCGTTGTGCGAAGGAAGTCCTGTTCCAGTTGTATAAAAACATCGGCAAGGTTGAAATCGCGTGTAGCCACTGCTTATTTCCTCATTGAAAGGGGGATATTCTCTCATCCCATCCTGCGAACGCCCCTCTCACGAACTTGGGAGGGGCTTTTCTGGAAGGTAATTCGGGTGTTCTCCGAAAGGTAAGGCTGATTGACTTGAGTATAGTACACTCATACAATATGATAGTACTATTTTACTATACATTTGGTTCCTCGTAAAGAGAGTTTTCTAAAAATCGCTACGCCCTCCACTTTAGGGGCTGTGAAAAACTAATGGAGCGCCGCTTTGCGTTACTTTCTTGGAGATGGGAGTGGCTAGAATAAGGGCGCACGTAGCCCAGCCACTCGCGGCGATAGAGATAAACTGGTTTTTGCCATGCGGAAAACCGCTCTCGAAGTACGGCTGAAACGGTTTGCTCCGGCTAACAACACGCCACGAGCCATCGGGAAGTTGGGTTTTTAGCAAAAAGCGAACACCCTGCTGATAGGCGGCATCCTCCGAAGATAACTCGCCTGTCAGATAGAGAACGGCGAGCGCCGTTCCTGTGGCGTAAGCGTCGCTACTGGATTCGGGCAGTTGCGCCCACCCGCCATCCTCTTTCCGCTCCTTCAAAAGCGCAAGAGCGGACTGTTTCACAATCTCTTTGGCGGCTCCCGCCTCGTATAAAGCCCATAGTTGGAAAACTCTATCCTCTGTATCCTTTAACGGCGCTCGCTCCAACCACTGCCTTGCACTCTCTATACGCTTTTCAATCTCCTCTTTCCGCCCCTCATCGCCATACGCTTTGAGGGCGCGAATAGCGAGAAAGGTGTCGGTGAAAGCGCTCGCCTCGGAAGGCGGACGGTTGGATGTGTCGTTCCAGTAACCCTGCGCCTTATCACGTTGCAAAAGATACGCGCTAACAGCCTCTATGACCGCATCTTTAGGAGACCCCCCAGACTGCAAGGCAAGCAGGGCGTACCCCGCTCTTGTCACGCCTCCGGGTTGCCCTTTCCCGTTTTTGTAGAGTTCTAGCCCGGTACGCAGGTCATCCGCAGTATGTTGCGCCACAGCCTCCAGCCCCTTCTTCTCCACAGAATAGCCCCTTGTACGCGCTAAAGCGAGGGTGAACATTCCCACTCCCTGATGGTGACAAGAGAAGCAGGCGGCGTGGTTGGGATACTCTTTCAGGCTACTTTGCAGTAGCGGCAACGAGCGATTTACCGCCTCTCGAATCTGCGCGGGTCTCACTTTTTCCGCTCTTACAGCAGGAGAGAGCATCGCTAACAGAGCGAGAGAAGCGAGTAGTGGAAGGAGGAGCTTTTTCATGATTATCTCTGAGAGTGGGATATATAGGTCAATTTTGAGGTCGACTAGCGCGATACGAATCACCTTGTCGTGTAGGCTGGAACACGCGCTACAGCCTACACTAGTTTTGGATTTGAGGCTACCGACACGTCACAAACTTTGTACGCCTGCTCTACCGCCGCTCCCCGCAACAAACCTAGCGCTCCAAGCGGTCGGAACGAACTATCCTACGCGAATGCCGCCCTATGATATGAGCCGAGCCTTCTTCAAATTGCGCGTCAGCGCCGTGCGACGCGAGTGTCGCCCCAGAAATCGCTCGAACTCCGCGTCAAATTCCGCCTGTCGGTCTACCTGAATGTAAGCGTCGCGCATATCAACCAGTAGAGCGCAGACCTTATCGTAGGAGGATGCCTTTTGCTCCTCCGCCAACGTATTCACAGTGACCCAAAGGTCAGCAAAGCGCGCCGCGAGTCCGGATAGGTGAGCGCGGCGTTTGCGCTCCCGCTCTTCCGTATCTTTCCGTTCGCGCTCCCGCGCAGTCCGGGTAGCCAAAGCAAGGATGTCGGCGGCGCTTCGCCGCGCGCTCCCGCCCGCTTCTGATAGGGAGTTCGCTGTAGACTCATTGCGGGCGCGATAGTACTGGCTCTGCAGTTCTGCCTGAATCCGTAGCCCGTCGCCGTGGAGGAGACGAACGACCACCGCTCTGACCTCCCGTTCCGGCAGTCGGGCTACCCACTCCGCCACGCTCTGAACGGACGTTCCAATCTCTGGGACATCGGAACTCGCTTCCGCCGCCGCCGCAATCAGGTCGCTATCGACACCGAGGAACTCCGCCAGTGCGACCTGCGAAACCGTAAGAGACTTGAGACCAGCGGGAATCGGCGGCTCCATGCGGTTCGCGCCGCCTGCCTCTTCGTTCTCCTCTTCGTCCATATCATCGTCGTAATCCTCTTCCTCATCTGACGATTCGTCCGCAATGGAGGACAGCCAGCCAATATAGAGAGAGCGGTAATCTCCGCGTGCAAGCTCGTCGCGTATGGGTAGAAGTTGGTCCATCCAGCCTTCTCCATCCATCCATTCGCCGCTCTCCTCTTCGTCCAGTCGCCATTCAATGACCGTGTTTTCGTCGGCGACCCGCCATTCTAGTCTGTCGGGAGCGGCATACTGGTCGAGTACACTGTCTGGTAGAACGGTTCGCGGTAGCCGTAGCATAAATGTGACCGTTCCAAAGTTGCTGACGTAGACATGGGCGTCGAAATAGGTCTCCATCAGTTTGCGCGGGTTTCCGCGAAAGTCGCCGTAGTTGTAGGTGTTGGAAAAGCTGTTCCGCGTGATGACCGCCCGCGTAGAGAGAGAGCGTAATTCGCTCATCTGCTCAGGCGTGAGGGGTTTATCTACGGTTCTGAACTCGTAACGCTGATATTCACTCATTATCTATCTCCCCTGCGAATATGAAATCTATCTGCCGCTTTCGCCGCTTCCCGGACTTGGCTTCCGCGCCTTCGTTCCTGAGCGGATTTAACCACCCTTTCATTTGCAGAGGGCGTAGCGGCGCGCCAAGCGTTTCGCGCCAGACATCAGCAAAAACAACTTCAGCATGGACTGAGCGAACGGCGACGGTTTACGGATAGGCTTCCCGCGCTGCTTTCAAGGCTCCTTCCACGGTTCCATCCACACATTCGGAACCGGGAAACCAGAACTCCTCCGGGTCGTAGGCATTACGGCTGTATTTGTAAATTGCGAAACCCCATTTCTCCATACCGCCGCCATACTCCAAACGGCACGCCTGATATACCCTACCGTGTTGGCATCTATCCAAATAGGCGAAACGCCCTCGAAAGCGCAGTGCATAGTAGTCTCTTGGCGCGTGCATTGAGATGCGATTGAACTGCTTGACGATTGCAATAGTCTGTTGCTTAATGTCATCGGGAATGCTTGCTTTGCTCACCATCTATCTCTCCTGCTACTCCTCTATAACCTCCGCCAACGCCTTTCCAGTTCCTGGAGAAGCTCTTCGACGGAAGCGTACCTTGTCTTGCCTTCCCAAACCATGCCGCCCGTATCCAGCGCGCGAACGAGCGAACTGCTATAAGCATCGGTTCCTATTTCGATATAGCCCTCCCCCAGAACCCAGTCGGCAATGCGGGGAAAGCGCGCGTCAAACGAATTCGCCATAGCGATTACTCCTTTGCGGAGCGAACGCACTCGAATGTGTATGCGTCGCTGGAACCATAGTCTAGCCTGAAAATGAGCCGTTCGCCCTCAACACCTAGGCTACCGCGCCCGTTCACTTCTTCCATCTCACCCACGCCTTCAAAACGAAAGGCTATCGCACCGTCTTTTTAAGGATAGCGATGCCTTTCGTTATTTCCTCAAACTCCTTATCTCTTCTTGCAGGGGCGAGAACATCCTGTATCTCCGATACAAATATCCGCTTCGCGTCCACGATTTTTTGCCTCAGAGGTTTGTTTTTTGCGCCGTCCTTATAATCTAACACCGTGATTACATTGTAGGCATCTGCAAGACTATTTAAGGCTTCCTGTCGATAGCCCCTGAAGGCTTTTTCTTTGTTATTTCCGACTTCCTCTGTATGTAGGTTTGGGAAGAACCATCGTCCACGATCAATCATAGAAGATATAGATATGCGTAATTTGTTCCGATGCTCGAAAAACGAGTCGTTCGGACAACGAGCGGGATCAAGTTCGGAAAAGTGAATGGCTTCTGACAGCAAATCAGAGAGTTGGTCTGCCCACGCCAGCAAAGCAACAAAGTATTGTTGCTTGAGAGAAGCGTATTGGATTTTTTGATTTAACTTTTCTCGCCGATAGTTAAGCCACGCAAATACAGCTGTGGCAGTGGAAGTAACAAGTGCTATGCTGGCAGAGAAAAGCGAAATTCGCTCTACTGTAGTCATGGCTCGCCTCCTTCTTCCATCATTAACCGCTCTCTCACAGGAAGACACTCTAGGAAGCAGACCGTGAAACCATATCATGGTCTGTTGTGCGATTTGCGCCTGCTCCAAAGCGGTAATCGCTCTCATGATGATGAGATACGGAATGTGTCACAGGTCTCCAATCGTCACCAGTCCTTCTTCGCAAAACTGCGCCAAAAGTTCGCTTCCGTCCAATAAACCGACTCCCAACAGAGGACGCTCGCCCGTTGCAAGCGCCCGCGCCTCCGCTTCAACGCCTTTCCAGACAATCGTGGCGGAGTGGACGGCGACTTCGACGAAACTGCCGTCTGCTAACTGTGCAGGGATACGGTGCAGAAAAGGCAATCTCATCGCGGCGACAGCGGCAGGAGGAAGAGTAAGCATCCCGGTGAAACCTGTATCCACGATAAACTCTATCGTGACATCGGCTATCTCCCCCAGGCGGAATGTGACAGGCAACAGGAGATGCAAGGAGCGAACGTTGCCCGTCATCATGACTCGGCGCGCTCCAAAATTCCTCCCAGCGCCTCCACCGCTCTGTACCCGATGCGAAGCGCATAGAGCGTCGCGTCTGGATGGCGGCTTTGCAAACGACGCGAACTTTCGACACCCGTATCGTCAATTTCATAGTCGCCAGACGCGACATCCATCACTATTAGTTTCCCGATGTTTGCCGGTATTTCGATTTCGGGACGCAGGCGCTCATAAAGTTCCTGCGCCTGTCGCCCTAGGGGGCTGACCGCAAAACCTGACGAGCGCGTTGACATACTGATACAGA
>CAIJLM010000721.1 GCA_903821495.1 uncultured Chthonomonas sp.
AACCTGCTTCCCAAAATCAAAATTGAGATTGTGGTCTCCGATGACCGCGCCGAAGACGTTGTAGAGGCGATACTCGCCTCCGCGCAGACGGGTGAGATAGGGGACGGCAAGATATTCGTCTCCGAGGTTGAGGAGGCGGTTCGCATCCGCACAGGCGAGCGTGGCGAAATCGCATTGTAAGCGTGACTGCGAAACAGACCTAACCCCTAGCCCCTTCCCGAAACGGGAAGGGGAATCACGTATCACGAAGGCATTAGTGATAGCGTTGAGCGTTTGGAGAGAGGTATCAAGGAATGTCGATACTGGGGAGAGTGATATGAGCGCTGATACGCCTACAACAGAATTCAGGGTGGGTGACATTGTTTGTTTGAGGGCTAATCCGTCTGTCAAAGCCGCAATCATACAAGTAATTCCTTCGTCCCCTGAAAACCGCTACCTTCTTTTTGTGGAGGGTAAGACTGGCGCCTACTATGCCAGCCAACTTCTTGCCGAGAGGGTGGAGACAACGGCGCTCAGTGTGCTACCCTTACAGGAGTTTAAGGCACGCTTAACGGCGCTACAAATCCAACAGCCTAGCCTGTCCAGTCTGTACTCGCTTCATGCGGCTCGTGTAAACTTCGTCCCTTACCAGTTCCGCCCTGTTCTCAAATTTATCCGTTCAGATAGACCGCGTCTACTTATCGCGGATGAAGTGGGAGTAGGCAAAACCATTGAGGCGGGGCTAATCCTACGTGAACTACAGTCTCGCCGAGATATTGGGTCGGTTCTCATTATATGCCCCAAGCCGCTCGTAACTGAGCGCAAGTGGCAGTCGGAGATGAAACGTTTCGATGAGAGTTTCGACCATTTAGACGGCGCAAAACTAAGACACTGTATCCGCGAAACCGATTTGGATGGCGTATGGCCCGACAAAAGCGCTAAATGTATCCTGCCGTTCTCCCTCTTTGATGAGCGTATGCTTCACGGGGACGAGCGTCGTAGCCGCAAGCGACAATTAGGGTTGCTTGAACTTGACCCGCCTCCGAAATTTGACCTCGTAATAGTAGATGAGGCGCACCATCTCCGCAACTCCAATACTTTCGCCCATAAGGGAGTTAAGTTCTTTACGGAAAACGCCGAAGCCGTCGTTTTTCTATCCGCAACGCCTATCCAGTTACAGAGTGACGACCTCTTTGTTCTGCTCAACCTTTTGCGCCCTGATTTGATAATTGACCGTCAAAGTTTTCAGCACATGGCAGAACCCAACCCGCATATCAATAGGGCTGTTGAGGGGGCGCGTAGGGCGGAAGCCGACTGGCAACAAGTGGCACACGAAGACCTCGTATCGGCAGGAGAGACCGCATGGGGGCAGAGCCTTTTGAAAGGGAACAGCGCCTATATACGTATTTGTTGCCAACTTTCAGAAACTACGATGTCGCATCAGGAACGCCTCGCCTTTATTCGGGAGGCGGAGAACCTGCACACGTTCGCCAACCTCATAAATCGCACCCGCCGCAGGGACATTGGCAACTTCACAACGCGCAAGTCCGAATCGGTGGGGGTAGAGTTTACGCCGTCTCAACGCACTCTACACGATGCCTTACTTGCGGCTCAATCGCGTATCTTGAGCCGTACCCACGACCCGCGTACCATTAAGTTTCTTCTGACCACCCTGCGGCGACAGGCGGCAAGTTGTATCT
>CAIJLM010000722.1 GCA_903821495.1 uncultured Chthonomonas sp.
CTGACTCAACTCCTGTGCAATATCGCTCGCTCCAATCTCTTCCGCAAGGCGTAGCCTTATCTGAATCTGGTGAAGCGACTCCTGCCAAAACTGCAAATGCTTCTGTAATTGCGCCTCTCGTAACCGAACGTCTAACGCCCGTAAATACTCTGCAAAGGCTTCCGGCGAACTAATCTTCTCAATAATCATTAGGTAACCCCTTTCACGCTCATTATACTCTGTATACTCCGCGCCAACCACTACAAAAGCCCCTTCCCAGTAGTTCAGGAAAGGGCTAGGCATCTTAGGCTCTTACAAAAACCTTAGCGCGTCCGAATATCCCTCAGGTATTTGACGTGGAAGTCTAAAAACAGCCGATTGCGTCCCCCGCGATGAACCGAACGCCCCTTGAGCGCGTTATCCACCGCCTTTATCGTTTGCGGGAAGTAGGGGTCTACCGCCAGCTCCGTCTCCGAAACGCTTTGGGGATGCCCTGCCTGCGGGTTATTGCCCGTCTGCAAATCCGCAATCGCCTGCTCCTCTGTCTTGCCCCAAAAGTCGTCGAACGGCACAGGCGCGTCTGGGCGGTCGAAGCGCCACAGCCAGTATCGCGCTACAGGCAGGTCGGGGTTATCGGTATAACCCTGCTTCGCCTGCGTCACGTCTAACGCGCCCGCCACGCTAGGACAAGACCACACGCCATCGCTCTTTATGTAGGGGTTCATAACCACCGCCGCCCAACCCGCGCGCGGGTCGGAGGCGGGCCAAGTGTTCCATGGACGATAGCCCAGCGATACCTTCAGGTCGCGTCTATCCGGCAGACGCTCGTCGTAGTCCTGAACATACATTCCGAAAGCCATTCCAATCTGCCGCAAATTGGAAGAACAGGCTGTCTGCCTTGCGCTCTCCCGCGCCGCGCTAAATACCGGAAACAGTATCGCCGCAAGTATCGCGATAATAGCGATAACGACAAGAAGTTCAATGAGCGTAAAACCGCATCGTCGCAACATACAAGCCGCCCTCCAATCTCTAACCTAGTTTTCAGACAACAAGCCGTCTCCACTTTTTCGCAAAAACCCCCGCTACGCCCTCCAACCGTTCCCGCTTCAAGAAAAGAGAGAGATGACCCGATAATTCGCTATGAAGCGCCTGAATTCCTTGTTTAAGCGCGAAATATCAACCCATACGAGTCATCAAACCCCGTCATAACGTCATAATAGAGGGCGTATCTCCCTACTAAAATGTGCAATTCACGCCTTCTATGAAGAATTACTGAGTATTTTTGATAAAACTCAGCAGGAATTTGCACGTAGGCGGTACAATCTATTTTTGAAGAATACTTGTGTTGGATCTCTATGTGGTTAGTGTCGCATGGAAACTAGGAAACAACGCACGAAACCCACTATCGTCCCCACAACAGGAGGAAAATTGCGTGAAACGTTTTAGCACGTTCTTTAGCACCCTTTTCATTGTCGCCGCGCTACTTATTACCGCGGGACAGGCTTCCAAAGCCCAAACCCGCGCCGAAGACCTTCCAGAACTCTCCAGAGACTGGACCGTTCGTCTAGGCGCGTGGATTCCTAAGACAGGCTCGCTCGGAATAAGCGCCCTCGCAGACCGACGCGTGTACAAAACAGATGCCTACGACCTTACCCTAGGCGCAGGATACAACGGTTCGGAAACCGTCTACAACATCCCGATAGTCTTTACCATCGTCTACCACATGAAAGATGTACGCGTAGGAGGTCTATTCGGCTACTCCTTCGGCAAAAGAGTGAACGGACAGGGAATGGCTGGCGCAGCGTTGGGGCTGTTGGCAGGCTACAGACTCAAACAAGGCGTGAACCCCATCACCGTAGATGCCCGATACTATGTGATTTCGGGCGCAGATAGCGAACTCAATGGCTTAAGCGTAACCATTGGCATGGGCTTCTAAGCGCAACGCCAAACACGGCATGAAAGGGAGCGTACTCATAAAGTACGCTCCTTTTTCTTTTTCTACCAGCGGAACTTATCCGCGCTATTTCCGCGTAACTAACATTAAGAGGGTCTTTTCGGAGGACTTCTTATCCTCCCGCGCCCCCCAAGAACCCGTAAAAACCCAACTGTGACGCACGTCTCTATCCTGTTGTGACCTATCTCACAGGGAACGAGGAAACAACTTCATATCACCTATCGTCGAATAAAATGTAGAATGGAACTACTTTCCACTCACCAATAAATAACCGAAAATGTGGAATAACCAGTGCGAGCGATACAGAGGAGAGAGCGAATCTAAATCTGTTGCGTCCACGAAAGAGGAATACGATGAAGACGATGATGAAATGGGCTCCCAATAGTGACGACAATCGCCAACCCCAAAGTAAGACAGGCGGGGACTATAGCAATGGGTCTGCGGAGGGCAGGTCTTACCTTCATCAGCTTACGCGAAAACGCCTACTCTCTTTCGAGGAAGAGGTGGAACTCTCCGCGCTCATTCAAGCAGGGAACACTCAGGCGCGAGACCGACTCGTAGAAGCCAATATGCGCCTAGTCATCAATATCGCGCGAAGTTACCGTACATCGCTCATTCCCATCGAAGATTTAATACAAGAGGGAGCCATTGGGCTAATGACTGCGGCGGAGCGCTTCGACCCCTCAAAAGGATATCGCTTCAGCACCTACGCCACTCACTGGATACGACAATCCATCAGCCGCGCCATCGACAATAAATCCAAAGCGATACGCATACCCGCCCATGTTTCCGAATCCCTCCGCAAAATCGAACGCATACGCACCGCCTATACCCGCGAACGAGGCGAAGACCCCACAACAGAGTACATCGCGCAAGAGTTAGGCACCACCGTTCGCAAAGTCAATCTGCTTCTGCAAGCCAATCAAGAGCCTGTATCGCTGGATATGCTCGTCGGCGATGAAGACAGCGCGTCTCTCGCCTCTCTTCTCAATGACGTTACCGCCGAGAACCCGCAAGATGCCGTCATCACCGCTGAAATACAGGAAATTCTCAACAATCTGCTTCAAATCCTCACCCCGCGAGAGCGCGAAGTGATGTCCCAACGCATGGGCTTTGAAGGAGACGCCGCCCACGTGCTTCAAGAGATTGGCGAAAACCTACAAATTTCTCGTGAGCGTGTGCGCCAAATTGAACTGCAAGCCCTCCGCAAACTCAAATACGCCGCCCGAAGGCGCGACCTTTTCGGATACATCTCCGAATAGCCTCAGCAACCCGCGAGAGCCTCTCGCTTTACATACACAAAATAAAAACAGCCCTGCTTTCAGGGCGAAGCAGACCCGCGCCGAAGTTTCGGCTCTACATACAGTGGCTCCCGCCTATCCAATAGCGATAGGCGGGAGCCATTAAATTTTTGTTACGCTCTCCCGAATCTCGAAAACAGTGCAGGAACCCACCTCCCTTTAAGCGAATCCCACTCTATCAAAAAGTATTCATCGCCTTTGGCGCAAATAGGAGGAACTATGCAAAGCAGTTTTAACTACACAGGGCGCTTGCGCTCTATCTACGTCGCTATCGCTACACTCGCATTCAGCCTTGCGGCTATCGCGCAGAGTCACGCCCAAGTCGGCGTGCCAAACGCATGGGGGTCTAACCAGTACGGGCAACTTGGAGACGGAGGCGCGAACAACGTAGCGTCCGCCGAGCAAATCTCCAAATTGAGCGCCATTATCCAGATTGCAGGCGGGGGCGGACACTCGCTCGCGCTCAAAAGCGGCGGAACGGTATGGACGTGGGGGCATAATGACGGCGGACAACTCGGAAACGGAACTACAGTCGATAAGAGCGTCCCGACGCAGATTCTCGCCTTCAAGCGGGTCGCGCAGATAGCGGCGGGAGACTCTCACTCGCTCGTCCTAAAAGCCGATGGAACCGTATGGGCGTGGGGATTGAACACTAAGGGGCAGGTTGGCGACGGAACTTTTGTAAGCAAAAGCGCCCCCGTTAAGGTCTCAGGATTAACCCGCATCGTTCAGGTAGCCGCTGGCGCGTTTCACTCGCTCGCCCTAAAAACCGACGGAACGGTGTGGGTATGGGGAGCCAACGATAGCGGGCAACTCGGAATAGCGGACAGAAAACACAGAAACACACCCGTTCAAGTAACCACTTTGAAAGGCGTTGTGCAGGTTGCAGGCGGAGACTATCACTCAATGGCTCTCAAGACCGATGGAACGGTGTGGGCATGGGGAACCAACAATGCAGGGCAGTTGGGGGATGGAACCAACTTCAACTTCCGAATCTCTCCCAACAAAGTAGTCAATTTGACAGGCGTGGCGCAGATTTCTTCGGGCGCGTTTCACGCTCTCGCCCTCAAATTCGATGGAACCGTGTGGGCATGGGGATTGGGAACCGCTGGAGAGTTGGGAAATGGCGGACTTGTAGACTCGAATGTCCCCGTTCAATCTAGCGGGATAAGCGCCGCAGTACAGGTCGCGGGCGGCGGCAACCACAGCCTCGCCCTCCTCGCGGATGGAACAGTGCAGGCGTGGGGAGAGAACACATCAGGGGAACTCGGAGACGGAAGCGCCACGAACCACAATCTTCCCGTTCCAGTCGCCAACCTCGCCTCGCAAACCTATATCTCAGCCGGCGCTTCTCACAGCTTCTCCCTTACCGCAGTTTTGCAAGACGTGAAAGCCACCTCTACCGCGCTCACCCAGCAGTATGGTAAAGCCATCACCCTACTAGGCTCTCTCCACAATAGCGTTACCGGTCTCCCTCTCCTCCAAGCGCCAGCGGGCTTCAATCTAAACGGGGTAGACCTAGGCGTTGGCTACACCGATGCCTCCGGCAAAGCCCTCTTTATCGCTCCCGCGCCGACACAGTACACAGTGGGAACCTATCCCATTATAGTCAATCTCTCTGGAAATGGACTCTACAACGCCGCCCGCTCCGCACAAGAGACCCTCACTATTACCAAAGCGGATACAGGTGTTTTGTGTCCCGCTATCACCTCCGTCTATGGGCAAAAAGCGCCTCTGCTCGCCACTCTCCGACGCAAAACTGATGGCGCAAAACTTGCAACAAAAACCATAGTCTACAAACTTGATGGCGTAAAGATAGGAACCGCCGACACCGATGGCAGAGGCAGAGCCACCCTCCTCTATCGTATCGCCGATGCGCTTACGCTAGGAGTTCATACCCTTGAAGCGAGTTATGAGGGAGACGACAATCATAACGCCTCAACGGTAAAATCCACTCTCACTATCAACAAATCTCCCGCTACAATACTGGTCAACGCCGTGACCGGCGGTTACGGAAAAACTGTTGCGCTTATCGGTCTGCTCCGCCGCAGTTCGGACAAGTTAAAACTGCCAAATCAGACGCTCGGATTCAAAATTGATGGCGCGAGTGTAGGAACAGCTGTTACCAATAGCAAAGGCGTCGCCGCCCTCAACTACAAGATAGAAGAGGCGCTCGCATCTGGCGCGCACGCAATAGAGGTGAGTTTTGCGGGCGATGGCAAAACCAACGCCTCTACCGGAAGCGCCACTCTTACCGTCAGCAAAGCGGACACGGCGTTACTGATGTCCAGTTCTATCGCTCAGTACGGGCAGACAGTGAACCTCCTTGCCACCCTGAACCGCGAAACCGATAAAGCGAAGTTGGCAAATCAGGCAGTCGTCTTCCTCATAGACGACGTTCAGGCGGGGCAGGCGACCACAGACTCCAAAGGCAGAGCGACTATCGCCTACACTGTGGACGATAACCTCGCGCCTGGATCGCATACGGTGAAGGCGGACTTCGCAGGAACCAACTACTACAACCCATCTACCCTCACAACGACCCTCACCGTGAATCAGGCTACTACAAAGGTAAGCGTCGCTTCCGCTGCGGGCAGTATAGGCGAAACCGTAAACCTCGTCGCAAAACTCAAGCGTAACACCGATGCAAAGGCGCTAGGCTCCAAGACTATCCACTACCTGGTAGAGGGCAAAGAGCTTGGAACCGCCGATACTGACGCGACAGGAGTAGCGACTCTCAGTTTCACTATTCCCTCCACCATGGCAAAGGGAAAGCATAAGGTAGTAGTTGTTTTCAGCGGCGACAGCTACTACCTTACAAGCAAGTTTGACACAGCTACCTTAACGGTCAATTAACGTTTTGCGCCCTAGAGCGCTCTCCCCAAAGGGGTTTTCATCACACAAAAGTAAGAGTTCCGGGTTGTGGGAATCTACATAACCTCACCCCTCCTCTCCTTTGCAAAGGAGAGGA
>CAIJLM010000723.1 GCA_903821495.1 uncultured Chthonomonas sp.
AATATCTCTGGATTGGCTGTTCGGACAGCCGCGTTCCTGCAAATCAGATAACCGGGCTGATGCCCGGCGAGGTTTTTGTACACCGTAACGTTGCGAATATCGTGGTTCATACAGACTTCAACTGCCTCTCCGTCATTCAATACGCGGTGAATATTCTCAAGGTAAAACACATTATTCTCTGCGGGCACTATGGGTGCGGCGGAGTGCAAGCCGCGTTAGGCAACCGTCAACTTGGAATAATAGATAACTGGCTCAGGCATATCAAAGATGTCTACAGCAAGTATGAGACCAGCCTCTCCGCGATACAAGAGGATGAAGCCCGACTAAACCGCCTTTGCGAACTCAACGTTATTGAGCAGGTGTATAACATCTGCCACACGACCATCGTACAAGAGGCTTGGTCTTCGGGGCAGGAACTCTCCGTTCATGGCTGGATATACGGTATTCAAGACGGACTCATTGAGGATTTGAATATCTGTATCACCAATCAGAGCGACATAGACCCTATCTATCACATGGCGAGCGCCCAGAGAGTTCAGCGTATACCGCGGTAGCGCTCTACTCTCGATACGTGCGAAAGACGTAGTCGGTTTTCTTCCGCTTGGCGTGGTAGTTCTGACACTTTGCGATTTTGCCCCGCGTCTGTAGTTCCCCGTCTCCTTTTGTTACAAGGTACTCCCAATCGCCTGTTGTAGGCGAATAGCCCTTCTGCCGCTTTATCATTACCGTCATCAGTTTTGGAGGGCTATGGGGCTTCATTTTGTAGGTGGATTGGTCTATTTCGTACTTCTCCTTAACGATAACGCTTCCTATCGGAAACGACACGTTTTTTGTCGCGTTCATCGCCTGTTTGCCAATCGGGTTCACATAGACCGTGATGTAGGTATCAATATGGGGATTGTTTCGCGCCGCCTCTTGCATCCGCTTGGTGGTTGCGCTACACAGCGACGCTATTGGGTTAAGGACAAAATAGGGCGTGTGGTTGACCCGCTCCCATTTGCGGTAGCCCTCTATCTCTGCGTAAGGCTTGACGATGACGGTAGGTTTGGGGTGAGGCTTGGGCGGTTCGGCATAAGCGAGAACGCCAACTGCCAGTAGGGTGATGCTGACGGAGAGAGGTAATCTGAGTAGATGTCCAGTAGTTCTTTGTCCATGAACTCGGTTTACTACTTAGAAAGCAATTATCGCATCACGTTGCGTAGGGTGAGTTATCAGAATACTTTTTCTGGGGAAATCCAACCGTATGACCGACCACAACTGGGGGCAGATTGGGTAGGGGTGGGATTCCTCTCGGCGATGGCGATGACCGCTATGCGAACGGGCTTCCTCTGGTGTCCCTTTCATCCAGCGGGATACGCGATTTCACTCCTCTACGGAGGCGAATACTACTGGTCTTGCCTCGTCATCAGTAGCATTATCAAGTTTTGTGTGCTAAGATACGGGGGGTATTGTTTGAATAGGCAGGTAATACCGCTCATGTTTGGTATTATATTAGGGGAGTATAGCGTAGGCGCGGGGTGGAGTTTTCTCTCCCTCTTCTTGAATCACGGCAGACTCATCGATATACAGACCTACGACTTCTGCCCGGGATAGGGCGACGAACTACTACTTAGAGAAGGAATCAGTCACGGCATGGCAATGGCGCAGGGACAACCCGACAATATCGGGCAGATAGACCCAATTTCTGTGGGCGAGAACGCCCCTCACTTGGGGCAGGCGAAAGGCAAGGGAGTCACGTTTCGGTCTGTTTTGCTCTCTCTCCTGCTCTTACCCATAAACGCCTACTGGGTTGTGCAGATGGAGGTGGTTCGCTACTCGGCGCACCCAACCACGATTTCTCTGTTCTTCAATACCGTCTTCGCGCTCGTCGTCCTCACCGTCATTAATCTTGGCGTGAAGCGGATAGCCCCCAAGTTTGCCCTAGAGCGCGGCGAACTCCTGCTTATCTACTCTGTACTCTCGATAGGCTCCTGCGCCTGCGGACACGATATGTTGCAGGTTTTCGTGCCGATGCTCACGTGGTCTTTCATGCACGCCGACGGCTCGAACAACTGGGCGAACGTGATAAACCCCTACCTCAAAAAAGGCTGGTTTGTCACCGACCCCAATATCTATAGAGACTACTATGTAGGAAACTCGACCATCTGGCAGTGGAAGTATATGATGGCGTGGTTGCCCGTTACGCTTGGCTGGACGGCGTTTGTGGCGACCCTGTTCTTCGTGATGCTCTGTATCAACGTGATTTTAAGGAAGCAGTGGACGGAAAACGAGCGCCTATCCTATCCTATTGTGCAACTGCCGCTACAGATTACCTCTGAGAACGCCTTTCAGGTCGGCGGGCTATTTCGCAATAAACTGTTCTGGATTGGCTTTGTTATCGCGGGCTTGATAGACACTATCAACAGCCTGAACTACTACTACCCCTCCATTCCGACGGTGTTTACTCCCGGTTTCGGGTTGAGTTACCTCGACATTGGTCCCTTCATTACGCAGAAGCCTTTGAACGCGATTGGCTGGACTCCGCTCTCCTTCTACCCCTTTATGATTGGTTTGGGGATGTTCATGCCGCTCGACTTCCTCTTCTCCTGTATCTTCTTCTACTGGTTTTGGAAGTTCGAGAAGGTGTTCGCCGTCGCCATGGCATGGGACCAAGACCCGCGCTTCCCCTATACGGAGAGTCAGGCGTTTGGCGCGTACCTGTCCTTCTTCCTCTATGCAATATGGATTAGCCGCAACTATATTAGGCAGGTGGTTCTCAAGGCGTTTGGCAAGCCCTCTACCGCAGACGATAGCCGCGAACCTATCAGTTATCGCGCCGCCCTGTTGGGAATAGTGTTCGGGGGGGGAGCTTTGGTCAGTTTCGCTGTCTTCATGGGGATGACTCTTTGGGTCGCCGTTGTGTTCTTCCTGATGTATTTCGGTCTGGCTATCTCCATTACGCGCATGAGGGCGGAGCTGGGAACGCCCGTTCACGACCTGCACTTCACAGGTCCCGAAATGATTTTGACGCGCACGATGGGAAGCAAAGCCTTCGATACGCCTACGCTAACCGCCTTCTCCCTCTTTTTCTGGTTTAACCGCGCCTATCGTTCACATCCTATGCCTCACCAGTTGGAGTCGTTCAAGTTAGCGGAACAGAGTCGCGTGGACTACAGAAAATGGTGGTGGGCGCTTTTTGTACTCGGCACGATAGCGATATTCGTAGCGTTTTGGGCGGTCTTGCACCTTATGTACTCATACGGGGCGGAGGGCAAATCGCGGCTTACCTTTGGCGCAGAGCCTTTCAACCAACTGAATACGTGGATAAAGACCCCCGAAAAAGGCAAATTCCAGGAGTTTATGGCGATATGGGCTGGGTTCGGCGTAGCGTTCCTGTTGCAG
>CAIJLM010000724.1 GCA_903821495.1 uncultured Chthonomonas sp.
AATGGTTTTCCGGATTTGTCGTACTGCACGAGGTCGGGGAAGACTTTCGCTACCTCTTCAGCGATAAGTCCGTACTGAACGGGATGAGCGCCCTTCTCGTCGGCGGTCTTGTAGCGGAAGGTGACAGGGCGGAGTTGAAGCAACTTCTCGCTTACCGTTCCCATTGTCTTAATTTCGTTTTTGAAGCGGCGGGAGGAGGTGATGGTTCCCAGTTGTCCGTTCGCGTTGATGTAGACGGCGACTCCGCTAGAAGAGGTTGCGCCGTTGATACCCGCAATGTAGGCGGAGGTGTGCGTTCCAGTAGTTCCAATGCGAATCGCGCCGCTATCCGTTGCCACTCCAAGATTACCAATAGCGATGTTACTGCTTCCGCCTACGATGTTGTAGCCCGCTTTATACCCCACCCCGATATTATAGTTTCCTCGATTCGTGTTATAGAGCGCGTCGTAGCCCTCTGCGATATTGTAACTGCCCGTCGTGTTGTAGTAGAGAGCTTGATAACCATTCGCCACATTAAAAGCGCCGGTCGTGTTTTTATAAGCTACCTGGTATCCGTTGGCGGTGTTTCCTTTGCCAGTGGTGTTGCTTAAGAGGGCTTTCACCCCGTTCGCTATATTATAGCTACCCGTCGTGTTGGAAAAGAGCGAGCCAGTTCCTGTCGCGATGTTGTAGGCTCCGGTGGTGTTATATATCAGAACATTGTTGCCAAGTGCAGTGTTGTAGCTTCCCGTTGTGTTCAGTCCGAGGGAGCCTACGCCAATCGCGGAGTTGTACACTCCTACTGTGTTGTTATGTAGGGCGTTCAAGCCAAAGGCGGTGTTTCCCTCTCCTGTGGTATTAGAGAAGAGCGCCCCTACCCCTGTCGCGGTGTTATAGATGCCTGTCGTGTTGGAGAGTAGCGCGTAGAAACCGAAGGCGGTGTTGTCATGCCCTGTTGTGTTCGCCACAAGAGCGGAACGCCCCATAGCGGTGTTGTCTGTCCCTGTCGTGTTGGATGTCAGAGCGAGATACCCTAATGCTACATTGGTAGCGTCTGTCGCTGTATTAGTCTTTCCTCCCGCCCCGAAGAAGGTTTGCGCCGTAGCGGGGAAGGGGGCGAGGAGTAGAGCGAACGCGAATGCGCCATATAGTAGGGAAGGTGAGACTGTCTTCATAACGGACTCCTTTTGGGTAGGCGGGGAGTATCTCAGTTCCCGCTAAACGCATTTATGGCTTCTCCATGTAGAGAGTGAACGAGTGCGGAAGCCGCCTCTGCGTCTCCGCGGGGATATTCTCAAACTGGTTCCAGAACGGCTCTGGATACTCATCGAAATGCCGAAGGCGTAGCCCTGCGCCTAGTAGGCTATTTATCACCTCGCCGAGCGTCCACTGCTTCGCCCGTACTTGCGGCTCCACCTCCGCCAGCGTCTCTTCGCTCTCAAAATAGGGGCGGGGCCAGCACTTATCGCTCAGTTTTTCTGCGAAGTAGTAGCCGTGTTCGCTATCAAACTGGAAGGTTTCGGATTCGGTATCCCACACCCAATCAAGGGGATGCCCCTCATAGAGAAAGAAGCGTCCACCGGGTTTGAGGAGACGCGCCACCACGTTCGCCCACGCCTGAATATCCATCATCCAGTAGATAGCGCCGCAACCTGTGTAGACTAAATCTGCGGATACATCCAACTCGGAGGGGGTGTTCAGAATGTCGCTGACGACCCACTGCGCGGGAGCCTCTACTATCTCGCCCTTCCGCTTTGCAACGGCAATCATGCGCGGGCTGATGTCTACGCCAATCACCTCTTTCGCGCCCTGCCTCCAGAGGGAGAGCGTATCTACGCCCCCCGCGCACTGTAGGTGTATGGCGCGACGACACCACGCGCCGAGGTCGTGGAGCAGGCGCTGTTCGCAGGGCTTCAGGCTGTTGCCTCCATTACGCAGAAACTCCGCCTCGCCCTCAAGCTCTCGCTCATACTTGAGGGCGGTTAAGTCCCATGTGAACTTATTCGATTCGTGTAGGGAGGTGATGTCCATTAGTAGTCCCAATCGAAGCGCGGCGTGGGTAGGCGCAGGGTTTTGTCGAGTTGCGCCAGTAGTTCAGGGGAGCCTGAAAGGTGGTCTGTCACGGCAAGTCCTGTCGCTGGACGCACTCCTAGCCAGAGGCGCGAAAAGGCGTTCGTGGTAGCCTTCAGTTCTGGAAGGCTTGCGTCGGCTCCTAGTCTAGCGGAGGACTCTTCACCAAGCGTTACGATGTAGTCGCCGCTTGTACCACGCCAGCTCTGCTCCGAATCGAGCAGTGTTTCGATAGGGTCGGTAAGATGGAGCTGGAAGCGGAGGCTCTTACCCTCCAGATGCGTCTTCGCGAGACAGTCGGGAATATCGTTCATTCGCAGTTGCCAGTAGGCATTAGACCACGAACCCGACTCGAACTCCGACTTTTTGCTCACCTGTCGATGTTTGAAAGGTTGGCGTATCAGGTCTTGAAGTTGAATGTTCGGCGGCTCTCTGAGGCTTATCAGGCGCACTTGGTCGCCTAGGTTTTTGAGAAGCGCCATCAGCTCCAGAAACTGCGTGTAGGTCTGATATATGGCTAAATAGACATGGTAAGGTCCGCTTTCACCCTTCTCTTTACACCATATAAAGTGAGTCAACTCCCCATTTTCGCCATCGAAATAGCCTAAACCAAATGTGTCGTTACCAAAACCTATTTCCGCTCTAGCAAGGTCGCTTGAGAGGAGGTTGCAACTGCCGTGTCCTCGCATTCTGTTCAGACAGGCGTTATGTATTATCTCCCAGTCGTCCTTCGCGAGGCGGCGGGGAATACGCGCCTTTACCGGAACGGTTAGGAGAGCGGGGTCGAAACTTAGGCGATTTTCGTAAACGCCTGTGCCAAAACCGAGTTGATTATAGTAGCCCTGCTCGAACATACTCAGCCCTGAGACTAGCGCGCCCTCCTCTGCATCCTGAGCGATGGCTTTGGCGGTTAGTCTGCCAGCAATGCCCTGTTTACGGGCTAAACGGCTTACCGTCACCCCTGTCACTGCGCCTAGCGCCAACTCCTCTTCGAGATAGCGAATGGTTCCGGGAGCGGTAAGCACTAACGCCTCCGCCTCGCCATCTATCTCCGCGACAAGGGCGCGTCCTGCATTGACACAGTAGTCCATTGCCTCCTCTTTGCCCTTTTCTAGCCAGCCTATCTCGCGCCAGATTCGGTGCGCCGTCTCTTTGTCGCGCTCCACATCGTAATTTCGGAAAAGCATAGTCACTCCTCTTTTAGTTGTTCTTTATTGTGTCCCCTCTCCTAATCAGGAGAGGGGTAGGGCGAGGTAGGGCGGAAAGAGGGGCATCCTCAGTTATGGCGCGTCGCGCCATTCGCCAAACAGGGCTATCGCCTCCTCGACCGTTTTCGCGCCGAGGTCTCCTTCGCCGCGCCGTCGCACGCTTACCGTGCCGTTCTCAATGTCTCTATCGCCCATAACGAGCATGACGGGAACTTTTTGCATCTCCGCTTCGCGAATTCGCTTGCCCATCTTCTCGTTGCGCCCGTCTGTCGCGGCGCGGAATCCCGCCACGCGCAGGCGCTCTTGAACCTCTTTCGCGTACCCGACATGACGGTCGGCGATAGGTATGAGGGAGACCTGTTGCGGCGCAAGCCAGAACGGGAACGCTCCGGCGTAGTGTTCCACCAGTAGCCCAATCATTCTATCTAGCGAACCGAACGGAGCGCGGTGTATCATAATGGGACGGTGGCGCTGACCGTCTTCGCCAACGTACTCCAGTTCGAATCGCTCAGGAAGGTTGTAGTCTACCTGAACCGTTCCCATCTGCCACTCGCGCCGTAGAGCGTCGCGCACCATTAGGTCTAGTTTGGGCCCGTAGAATGCCGCGTCTCCGACGCTTATCTCGTAGTCCATCCCCAACGATTCTACCGAGTTGATGATAGCGCGTTGCGCCGCCTCCCAGTTTTCGTCGCTCCCGATGTACTTGTCGTCTTTGGGGTCTCGCACTCCCACGCGAACGCGGTAGTCGTGTAGCCCAAGCCGTTTCAGCGTAAAGAGCATGAGGTCAATAACATATCGAAACTCATCCTCTAGTTGCTCAGGAGTTACGAAAAGATGTGAGTCGTCTTGTGTAAATCCGCGCACTCGAAGCATTCCTGTGAGTTCGCCCGTCTGTTCGTAGCGGTAGACCGTGCCAAACTCGGCGAGGCGGACGGGTAGGTCGCGGTAGGAGCGAAGTTCATTGGCGTATATCATGATGTGGTGGGGGCAGTTCATGGGCTTGAGGACATAAGTTTCGTCGTCGCTCCCCTCCATCAGCGGGAATATCTTGGTGTTGTAGTTTTTGAGATGTCCGCTCTTCATGTAGAGCCGCTTGTTGCCGATGTGAGGCGTTACGACGGGTAGGTATCCGCGCTTGAGCTGTTCGTTCTTCATAAACTCTACCAGCGTATCACGAAGCATTGCGCCTTTGGGTAGCCAGAGCGGTAGCCCTGCGCCCACCTCATGCGAGAACATAAACAGCCCTAACTCGCGCCCTAGAACGCGGTGGTCGCGCTTTTTCGCCTCTTCTAGGCGGTTCAGGTAGTCGTCGAGGTCGGCTTGCGACTCCCACGCCGTGCCGTAGATTCGCGTGAGCATCTTGTTTTTTTCGCTACCGCGCCAGTAAGCCCCCGCCGTGTGGAGGAGCTTGAAGTGCTTGAGATGCCCTGTGCTAGGTACGTGAGGACCTCGGCAGAGGTCTGCCCAGTCCCCTTGTCGGTAGAAGGAGATAGCCTCTTCATCGGGAATGTCGTCTATCAGCTCTACTTTGTAGGGCTGTTCGAGATTGGCAAGTAGCGTTTTTGCCTCTTCGCGAGACAGTTCGCTTCGCTCTAGCGCGAGGTCTTGCGTCGCAAACTCGCGCATTTTCGCCTCAATGCGCTCGAAATCGCCTTCGCCAAGCGGTTCTGGCAGGTCGAAATCGTAGTAGAAGCCGTCCTCAATAGGGGGTCCGATGGCGTACTTCACGCCGGGGTAGAGTTCGCCTACGGCTTGCGCGAGTAGGTGCGCTGCGCTATGACGCACTTTATAGAGTGCGTCGTTGGCTCCTTCGTTCATAGTCTGTTTCTCCTCAAAATAGTGTCGGGCTTTCCCATTGTTAGGGAAAGACGTAAAAATAGGGCGACAAACAAAAAACCGCCCCCTTAGCGGTAGGGACGGCGTTGATTGCGTAGAGAGCGGGGAGGTCGTTTTCAGGCTTTACAGAAACACGAACACCGGAGACGCAACGCAACGCCGTCGGCGGTAGTGCCTACCGACGCTCGCGAAGCCTCCCGTTTGTAGTTCGATTGTCCGTTCTGACAAGCCATTTTGTTCTAAAACCTCGTAGCCGCCGATATTATCGGCGGAAAGTTGAGTGTATAGTACCACTTTGCGCCGTTTTGTGCAAGTGTCTGTTCGTAAGAGTTCACTCTTTTGGGAATTAACCGCGAAACACGCAAAACAGCCCCAAACTTGGGATAACGCGCCAAACTTCCCAATCTCAAACCACAAGAGCTCCTCTCCTTTGCGAAGGAGAGGT
>CAIJLM010000725.1 GCA_903821495.1 uncultured Chthonomonas sp.
CACAAGCGATTAACGCCTCCACAAAACTGGACGACATTCTGCTTATGGTGCGAAACGCCCTAAAAGAGGTTAGCGGCTTTGACCGTGTTGGCGTGTGGCGGGCGCAAGGGCAGGAACTTTTAGGAGCGTGGGGAACCAATCTGGATGGCTCGCTCGCTGATGAGCGCGACAGGCGAATGTATTTCGCCCAGTTTATTCCAGAGGCGTATGCCAAAATCCAGAGTAACAAACCTTATGGAGTTCTCGCTTTAACAGACTTTGTTATGCAAGACTCGTCTATCGTTCATCTGGACGAGCCTATTGACTTCGGGTTTATGGCTCTGCGAGTTCAAGATGAACTTGTGGGCATGGCGTTCGTTGATAACTTCACTACAAGGCGAGGGCTTGCGTTGAGCGAGGTCGTGCGGCTACTTCCTCTCTGCGAGCAGTGCGCTACCGCCATCCGCACTGTCCGCCTTATGGAGGAGAGCGCCCACTTTATCGATAGTAGGCGTAATCTTACATTGACCTACGCGGAGATAGCGCAAGCGACCACCTTCGATGACACCCTCCGTAAAGTTCGCGCCGCAATCGTTCGCACAGGACTGTTTGACCGCGCTGGAATCTACTATGTACAAGGAGATAGGTCTTATAGCGCATGGGGAACCGATTTGCAGGGGCGAGAGGTAGACGAGCATGGCTCCTCCTTTGACCCCGAATCTTATGAAGCGACGCTGGCTTTCCTGAATGAATCGGAGAAGCCCTACCGTATGTGGGAATCCGCGGAAGGCGATGTCCCTTCCACCGCAATACCGCCCTATGTGCACGGATTCACCACAATGCAGGTTGGCGAAGATGTGATGGGGTTGATTTTCGTAGATAATTTTATTACTAACCGCCCTATAACAGAATCCGCAATGGAACTTCTAGCGGAGTTCGCGCAACAGGTCTCTGTAGCTGTGAAGAACGCGCAACTTTTGGAGGCGCAGCGCCAGTACGCGCTACAACAGGCGCGGCTCTCTCTCATCTCCTCGCGCCTCAGCGCAAATCCGACTACGTCTATTATTGAACAGATGGTGACGGATGCCCTTGTCGAAGTTTGCGGTTTCGATAGAGCGAGTTGCTGGGAGTGGAATCCCGCCTCTCTTTATATGGAGTTTACCGCCGATACCGATTCGCGGGGAACTGGCGAAGAGATACAACCGCTCGCAATACATATTTCGCAATTTCATCCTGACGGCTGGTTGCGCTTTGTTAAAGGCGACGAAGAAACCATCCAGACGAGTCGGTTTCAAGAAAAATATGGCGATATAGAGCAGACCAACTACGATGTCATAACCACGCTTGGTATGGAGGGTGTCAATGAACACTGCATGGTCGCTCTCAAGGTGGAGGGCGAGTTTGTCGGTACGATTGCCGTAGATACCCTGTATTCGGGAAAGGCGATAACGCCTCAAGATATAGAAGTGTTACGCGCCTTCGCCCAACAAGCCGCTATCGCGATACACCAAGCGCGTCTCCGCGCTCAGTACCTAAAAGAGCAGGTGCGACAGGAGTTGTTTGTCGCTGTTTCTCGCGGTTTAGATGATAATCTGCCTCTCAATGACCTGTTAAGGATGATTCACGAAGGGATATTACGCATTAAACCCGTGGACAGAGTAGGTATTTGGGTCTTTAACCCCGCGCCGGAGTGGGGCGTTTGCGGTTGGGGAACCAAACGGGACGGAACTCCTCACCCCTACACGCAGGAGGACTTGGAAGATATCGCCTACGTTTACGAAAGCGTCCCCAAAACAGGACTCGCCTACTACTATTGGCCCGACTATTCGCAAGCGTTTCAGTGCAATCTCGGCGACCCAATGTACGGCGTGAACGAGCAGACGACGATTCCGCTCTACGACGGCGAAGCCATTATCGGCGTGCTTGCGGTGGACAACTTCATTACCGGAAATCCTCTTCCTATAGAGCAGGCGGAACACCTTCTGCCCTATGCCAATCAGGCAAGGATAGTAATACAAGAGCACCATAAGCGATGGCTAAGGAACCGAGAAGCGGAGCGAAATCAGTGGCTCTCCAATATGGTCACGGCTACCATACAAGGAGTTTACCTTGATGACATTATGGCGATGGCTTATGAGGCTATCAAATCTTACGGAGGCTTTGACAGAGTAGGCATCTTTGTTATAGACAACAAATACCCCAGAGTGCATGGCGTGTGGGGGACAGAGCGGGACGGAACGCGAGCGCATATCCCTCATATTAAGTACTCTCTCAGCGCGGGGTGGAAAGAGGTTCCTCATGAACATTGGGAGACCAGTTCCTACTATATTTATCGCGATTATGCAAACACTGTGGAGTTTCCTCCGGGCGATGTGATGTACGGAGTGCGCTATCACGCGCTCATACTGTTGCGGGCGCATGGGCAGATTGTAGGCTGTTTGGACGTAGATAATCCATTTCGGGATGCGCCTATCTCTGATAGCGATGTAGAGGCGATACTGCCTATCGCCGAGCAGGCGGCTCTTGCGGCGTACAACTCCCTACTTCAAGACGATAACCGCCGCAATGAAGCCATTCAACGCCGACTGGAGGAGATGGCGGCGAAAATCAACTCTAGCGCGGAAATATCGGAACTGCTTCTCTTTATTCGCGAAGTCGCCATACAGCAGGGCGGCTTGGATAGGGCGGCTATCTTCTTAGTCAACCACAAAGAGGAGAGAGTGGAGGGGCTTTGGGACACATCACGAGAGGGCGACCTTTACGATAGTACCGCATCCTCCCTCACCTTTCAACAGGCGAGAGCGATGAAAATGGGAATGGTTCTTTTTTCGGGGAGAGACTACTTCCTGACCCAGGACTACACCTCCGAAATGAGTTTGCCAGAAGACAATCCCATGTATGGCGTTCGGTATCACGTCGCTATCGCTCTCCGCGCAGACAACGAGGTGGTAGGTATCCTGACAGGAGACAACCTGCTTACCGACGCGCCTATCATAGAGGAGAATATTCGCCTACTCCTATCCTTCACCCTGCAAGCCGCCACGACAATACGCAATATACGCCTCAAAGAGGAGCGACTGATAGCGCAGAGGCGACAAGAACACTTGGCGCAGATATCGGCGAATATTGCCCTGAACACGAACCTTGAGGACATTTTGGGGCTGGTGCGGGATGCGGCGGTGGAAGCGGCGGGGTTTGACAGAGCGGCGGTCTTTCTATATGACGACACGCATCATGTCATGCAGGGAGTTTGGGGAACCGATAACAGGGGCGAGAGAGTGGATATTCACCACCGTATTTTTGACAGGTGGCATCTTCAGGCACACGAAAACATCCTCTACGGGCGCGAAGAGTACACGCTTACGGAAGACTTCTCGAAGGCTTACGCCCCCTTCCCAGATTCGCCTATGCATGGGGTCAAGCAACATCTTAAAATTGCGCTTCGCATTGAAGGGCGCACCGTGGGAGTCTTGAACGCCGACAACCTTCTATCGGGGCGACCTATCACTGAAAACGACATTAAGCCGCTGATTCCCTTCGCGAATGAAGCCGTTATCGCGATACGAAACGCCCAACTTCTCGCCGAACGAGATCGCGATATTCAGATTCAAAAGCGACTCACCACTCTTGCTACCGCTATCAACTCAAACCACGACCTCAAGAGCATTCTCAAAATGTTTCGAGACGCTCTGGTGGAGGTGGCGGGGTTTGAACGCGCAAGGATATGGCTCTATGACGAGCGCTTGCAGATTTGGCAGGGAGTGTGGGGTACGCAAATGGATGGCGCATTGGAGGACATCTCGTCCTTCTCGCTAACACAGGAGGAGATTGCCGAGTTGGGGCTAACGCGCGTCGCTCAGGGACTGCAACCCTATGTTATCGCGCCGCTTTTGCCCGCTCAACTGGAAGATACCGCTCTGCCCGATGATGAGGTCTATACTCATGCCGGAATCGCTCTACATCTGGGCGAAACCCCTGTAGGCGTAGTCACAGTGGATAACAGGCGGAGCGGTTCGCCTATCTCCGAGGAGAGCGTTCGGAGGATACTGCCCTTCGCCGACCAAGTCGCTGTCGCCATTCAAAACGCGCGCCTCCTTGCAGACCAGTACCGGTATATTGCGCGTCAACGGCGCTTGGGAATACTCGTCGCCTCCGTGAGCGTGAACCATAGCCTGAGAGAGACGTTGCGCCTTGCGCGGGAAGCGGTGATTGAGGGCGGGGAGTTCGATAGGGCGGCTATCTTTCTCGCCGATATTCCGAACGATACCTTCTATGGCGTTTGGGGAACCGACAGCGCAGGAGCGGAGGTAGATATATCCCACGATTCGTTCGAGATTTCCTCCCATGCTCTCATGCTACAGGCGACGACGTATACAGGTATGGGTAGATACTTTCTAGTGCAAGACTATAGTCAAATCTACACCGTAACGCCCGACGATACAATGTACGGCGTAAGGGCGCAAGGCGGCGTTCCTATTGAGATAGAGAACGAGTTGGTAGGCTGTATTTTTGTAGACAATGTAATCTCCCAACGCCCTATCGCCGATGAGGATATGTTGGGGCTTCTGCCCTTCGCGCATCAAGTCGCTGCGGCTATCCGTAATGTGAGCCTCCTTGAAGAGCGGGATAAGTACTTGAACCGGCAGAGAAGGCTCGCCCTTCTTGCGAGCGCTATCAACGCTAATGTAGGCTTGAAGGAGGTTCTGCGTATTGCAAGAGAAGCGACAGCGTTGGGAGCAGGTTTTGACCGCGCTGGCATCTATACTGTAGACCTCGCTACGAATATCGCTTATGGAGTTTGGGGGACAGATAACGACGGAAATGAGTGTGACGTACACGGATTCTCGTTTCATTACGGTGAAACCATTCGCGCATTCTCTATAAAACACGAGTCGGAGCATGGTATCTACTACCTTGAGCCGAACTGGCATGAGAGATACTCTCCTCTCCCTGATGACGATATGTACGGCGTTCACTGGCACGGTTTGGTCCCTATCCTGTTGGAAGGTAAGACTGTCGCAGTAATCTTTGTGGATAACTTGCTTACGGATAGAGCGATTACGCACGACGATATGATGGGCTTGCTACCTCTCGCGAGTCAGGTAGCGGTAGCGATTCGTAACGCGGAGCTATTCGAGAACTTGAATAGAGCGCACGCGGCGCTTGTGCGTTCTGAGCGCTTGAGCGCGATAGGAGAGTTAGCGGGCGGGGTAGCGCACAATGTGAACAATATCCTCGCCGCCGTTATGGGGTATTCGGAGCTTATTCAGATGTCCCCCGGCTTGCCCGCGCCTGTCATACACTACGCGCAAGTCATTGAGAAAGCCGCGAAGGACGGAGCGGACATTGTGCGCCGCGTTCAACAGTTTGCACGAAAAGACAGAGAGACCAAAAGCGAAGTATTCGACCTTACGGAGATTGTGGAGGGCGCGGTGGATTTGACGCGCCCGTTGTGGCAAAGCGCGCCGGACAGAGCGTTGAGACCTATTCTCGTATCTACGCATCTTGAGCCAAAAATCCTTGTGCTTGGGGTGGCTTCGGAGATGCGAGAGGTGGTGGTGAACCTGATTCGCAACGCGATGGACGCGCTGGACGAGGGGGGGGCGATAACTCTGCACTGTAGCGCGGTAGAGGGTAACGCCGTTATGACTATCGCCGACAACGGCATTGGAATGAGCGAAGAGGTGCGGGCGCGACTCTTTGAACCCTTCTTCTCTACAAAACAGGTGGGCTTGGGGCTAGGCTTAGGGCTTTCTCTTACATGGGGAACGGTGCAGCGGCATAAGGGGACTATTGAAGTCATAAGCGAACTTGGCAAGGGCGCGGAGTTTACAATCACCCTCCCGCTTGCACAAAATGAGGCGACTGCCATAGCGATGGAGGCTCCTGTTGCGGGTTTGCCCGGCTCTCGCATCGTTCTCGTGGAGGATGAGGCGATGGTTTCATCTAGTATGGAAGCCCTTCTAAGAAGTCGCGGGGCGGAGGTCATTGCGTACCCTAACGCCCGCCTCGCCCTCGCCTATCTTGTAGATAACGCAGATAGAGTAGACATCCTCCTCTCCGACCAAGGTATGCCGGGTATGACAGGTCTGGAACTTTTGGCGGAGGCGAAGGCGCGTTTCCCCTCCATTCGGCGTGTGCTAGTGAGCGGATGGGGCGACCAACTCGCCGACTCCATAGACACCTCTTCCGCCGAGCGTATCGCGGCGAAGCCCGTTAAGGGGAGCGATATTACCAATCTTTTGTTAGAATTGATGGAGAATCCCAACGGATGAAGCCTACTCTACTGCTAGATTTTGATGGTACGTTGAGCGACCCTGTTCTTCTTTTTGAGCAGTATGTTTCCGCCCTTACCGAGGAGTTGACGGAGGCACATGGGGGCGAGGGGGAGGCGTGGCGTTCGCTGACGCGGACGATGTTGTGGGATTTGACTCAGGACTTCGCGAACTATTTTAGCGCGAATCCGTTCGCGGACTATCACCCGTATATGAACGCGCTCTACACCCGCTCAACCCAGATAGTTTGCGAACATATCGGAAGACCTCTGCCCAACGACCCTGTTCGCTTCGCCCGCGATATGCAGGCGCGTTCTCTCCGATGTTGCAACGCCTTCTACGAGGACGCGGCGGAGGCGTTGGCGTTGCTACATCAGCAGGGCTATCGCATCGTCATGGCTTCGGGGCAGGAGTCGGAGTTTTTGCAGGCGGCTTTGGAGGGCGCGGGAGTCGGGAGTATCCCGCAAGGCTGGTTCGGACCCGACCTCATCAACTGCGCCAAAGAGAGTACACGCTATTTCGAGCGCATCTTCGACGCGCTGAACCTCTCGCCTAATGAGGCGATAGTGATTGACGACCTCGCCCCCGCTGTGTTGTGGGCGGAGGAGTTGGGCGCGAAGGCGGTGCAAGCCCAACTCGCCAACAGTCAGCCGCGTGAACTGTCAACCCCCTCGCGCCCTGTACTGACCTCGTGGCTCGACTTCCCTCAACGGTTAGCGGAACTTTTGAAGTAGAGCCGCTAGGCTACTACTGCGCCGTCCAGCCGCCGTCTACCGTCAGGGAGGTTCCAGTCATAAAGGCGGAGGCTTGCGAACAGAGGAAGAGAATGACTGCGCCTAGCTCCTCCGGCTGTCCCCAACGCCCCATCGGGATTTTGGAGAGGAAGGCTTGGTAAGCCACGGGGTCGTTCATCAGCGGCAGGTTCAGAGGGGTCTCGAAGGGACCTGGGCAGAGGCAGTTGACCGTCACTCCATACGGCGCGCCCTCTAGCGCAAGCGTTCGCGTTAGCCCTAGCATACCGGCTTTGGCGGTGGCGTAGGCGGCGCGTCCCGGAATGGAGATAAACGAGAGAATGGAGCCTAGCATGACGACACGCCCCCACTTTCGCTCTACCATGCCGGGCATAAAAATCTGCGAACAGAAAAACGCGCCCTTCGCGCTAATATCCACCACCGAATCCCAGTCCTCTTCGGTCAAGTCGGTAGTCGCTTTGCGGACATTGATACCCGCGTTGTTTATCAAAATGTCGACTGAGCCGAGATTGGCTTCGCACTCCTCTTTAAGTTTGAGAATAGATTCGCGGTTGGTCACGTTCGCGGCGAAGCCAAGAACGCGCCGCCCCGTCGCCTCCGCAATCTTCTGCGCGGCGGCTTGCGCCTCTTCCCCGTTACGGCTACATAACGCGACATTCGCGCCCGCCTCCGCCAGCGCGACAGCCATCGCGTACCCCAATCCCTTACTTCCCCCCGTGACGAGAGCGGTTCTGCCCTCCAGTTGAAATGCGGACAATACAGACATTTTTGGCGAGACCTTTCTAAAAATGGAGTCGAGGGCGGACTACCTAGTTACGCCTCGAACTTTAGTTCCAGCGAGCCGTCTAGCGGCAGGGCGTTCCACTGCGCGATGAGGTTTTGATACGCGGCGCGAATTGTAGCGAGATGGTCTTCCGTAATGGTCAGGCTACCCGCCAACTGTTCGCGCACGAGCGTAAGGGTCTCTTCAGGCGAGAGGCTACCCGACCTCTCAAGTTGTATCAGGCTGACAATCATCTCCGCCTGCCCCGCCTCTAGGGGTAGCGGGCGCGTTTTGCCTGTTTCGGGGTCTTTGCGCCCGAAGTCGTCAATCTCCCACCCTCGCGCCATCAGCCCATAAAAGGCGTTTTTCATGCCGAAGGTCATTTCGACAGCGTAGTGCGTCAGGTCGTGGGAGACAAAGTACTCGCTGGCGCGAAAGAACTCGCTCGCCTGATTCCCGCGCATCCATGTAATTGTGTACTTGGCATCCTTGCCCTTATGAAATCGGATTTGCATCTGCGTAACCTCCTACTTAGGCGTAGGCTCCGCCAACACCCCGATATAGCCTGTCAGGTACGATTCGAGGAGTTTGACTGGAACCTCTTTGCCAATCAGCGACTGCGCCGAGCGCGTTCCCCCCTCTGGAACCGTAAAGTGAACGTTCTTCAAAGTGCGTGTGTAGCCTGTGAGTTTCGTGGAGTCTCTTTGGCTCCATCCCTCCACCAGAACCTCCACCTCCTCCCCGATAGCCTGTACATTTATCTCTGCGGTAATGCGGTTTTGCAGGGCTATCAGCTCGTTCAGCCGCGCCATCTTGAGTTCTTGCGGCAGTTGGTCTTCACGCGCCGCCGCTTTGGTGTTCGGGCGGGGGCTATAGGCGAACATAAACGCCGCATCAAAACGCAACTCCTCCACCATCGCCAGCGTATTGCGGAACTGCTCCTCGGTCTCGCCGGGATAGCCTAGCATAATATCGGTAGTAAGAGCGATGCCCGGAACCCGCTCCCGCAGTTTTCGGACAATCTCTTTGTACTGCGCGACGGTATACCCTCGATGCATCTCTGTAAGCAGGTCATCGTCGCCTACCTGCAAAGGCAGATGAACCTGCTCACACACCTTCTCTAGCCGCGCAATCGCCTCAATCAGTTCGTCGGTAAAGTCGCGAGGATAGGGAGAGGTGTAGCGAATGCGCCGTAGCCCCGATATCTCATTCAACCGCTCTAGCAGACGCGCAAACGGAACGCGCCCCTCCGCGAGGTTCTTGCCATACGAGTTGACGGTCTGTCCTAGTAGGGTAATCTCTTTCGTTCCGTTTCGCGCCAACCCCTCGATTTCGGTCACGATTTCAGAGGTGGGGCGGCTACGTTCACGCCCCCGCGTAAACGGCACGATGCAGAATGTGCAGAACTTGTCGCACCCGTACATAATGGGGACGTGCGCCTTGAGTTTGGCGGCGCGTTCCGTTTTGCGGGCGGGAATATCGGTGACGATGGCTCCCTTGCGCTCCGGCAGTTCTAGCGCAGTCAGGGTGAACTTCATTAAGTCCGGCTTTTTATGCGAGAGCGGCTCCAGCGCCTCAATGTCTTTTTCCCCGTTGCGAAGCCGCCCAATGAGGCTAGGAATCGCGGAGATGTTGCCCGTCCCGACAATCAGGTTGATATAGGGGGCGCGACGCTTGAGGGCTTTACTCTCCACCTGCGCCATGCACCCGCATACGCCGATAATCATGTCGGGGCGCTCCTGCTTAATCTCTTTCAGCCGCCCCAATGCGCTCCACACCTTCTCTTCGGGCTTGGCGCGTACCGAGCAGGTGTTCAGCAGAACCACGTCCGCCTCAGCCACTTCTGGGGTATGCTGGTAGCCCATCTGTTCGAGGTAGAGGCTCATCTGCTCCGAGTCCTCCTCGTTCATCTGGCAACCCCACGTCAGAACGTGGTAGGTAGGCGCGGCGACAGCGGATTCAAAAGCATTTTCTGTTTCGGGTCGAGTTATGGTAAGCGCGTTTGGCATGAAAATTGTGTCCTGCAAAATATCTTCGCCCCCTCTCCTGCAACACCCGCGCCACCCTCTCTATGTCTCCCTTTCACAAAGTGAGGCTTTTGGGTGGATGGTATGATAACGCTCATCACGCTATGTCGCCAAGTTACAAGAAAACCCCTCTCCTTACTAACGGAGAGGCGGGGTGACGTTAAAAGGGAAGTCTACTCCCCAGAATCGAGGCGAAAGCCCTTGCGGGGGCGGCGGGGCTTCGCTTTTTCGCCCGGCTTTCGCCGAATATCCAGCGTAAACCTACGATTTTTTCTAATTGCGGAGTTAAAGTGAACCTCTATCGCCTTCGCGTAGACCTCAAGCACTTTGCTCGCCATCGCTTCGGGCGTGTAGCGTTCAGCGCGTATCCTGCCCGCCTCGCCAAACTGACGGCGCAGTTCCGGCTCGGCAAGCAGTCTCTGGATGGCTTTGGCGAGGGAGTGGCAGGTGTGATTCACAAGGAAACCCGTCTCGCCATTCGCCACCATCTCGCACGCTCCGCCATGATTTATGGTGATGCAGGGTAGCCCCATCGCCATCGCCTCAATCAGCACCATGCCCTGCGTCTCGCAGTTGGAAGGGAGTACAAACACATCGCTGGCGGCGTACCAGTCGCCAACCTCCGCATGAGGAACTATCCCGGCGAAGGTGATGCGGCTCTCTATCCCAAGCTCCCGCGCCTGCACCTCCAAATCCGTTCTACACTGCCCGTCGCCCACGAAAACCACTCTGAAACTCTTCGCGGATTCGGGTAAATCGGACTGTCTCAGCAGAGCGACGCTCTCTAGTATCAGGTCAATACGCTTTTCGGGCCCCAATCGCCCTAGATAGAGCAGTAGCGGAGTCTCCGGAGACAGCCCCAACCTTTCGCGTATCGTCTTCCGCGCATTCGGACGAACATAGGGCTTCTGGACTCCGCTAGGAATAATGGAGTAGTTCGCTCTTATATCCTCGGCGCGAAGCGTTTCGCGAGTGTGACGGGAAGGGGTGATAACGCAGTCTGAGCGATTGCAAAAGCTCCTCATTATCTGCATCATCGCCGTAGGAGCCATTGTTCGCAATAGAGGAGATTTCGCCGCCGCCGCCATCTCGTTGTAGTGCGAGTGAACGGTGTAGACGAGCGGTATGTCGTACTTTTTGGCGGTCTCCGCACCCAACTTCCCTATCGTGAAGGGATGTTGGCAGTGAATAACGTCTATCTCCATCTCTGCAAAAGGCGCGTGTAGGCGCTGGAAGGGGCGCGGCAAGTGGTAGGGGTGCTTTGGGAAGGGGAGTTCGGGTAGACGAAAAATGGTTTCGTCGTCGTCTGGCTGAGGCGAGCCGGGCGCGAAGACATAGACGGTATGCCCCATAGCGATAAGCGCCTCGCGCAGATTCACTACGGAGGTCACTACGCCATTTAGAACGGGCGTATAGCATTCCGAAAATATCGCAATTCGCATGGCGTGTACTCGCTCCTCCCGCAAAAATCCCATTACATGATACCTTACGGATAGAGGGATGTCAATTTGTTAATCCCTCCCAAAAGGTATACGAACGATAACCCGTTTGGTTTCGGAGAGAGGAAGACCTCCGCGAACCGCCATGCAATAAGGTACAATAGAGAGGAGAAAAGAGCGAAAAGAAGGGAATGAGAAGAAGGTGAAATATGAGGTCGCCGTCGCCCAGATAAAGCCCCAAAAGGGGGCTACGGCTTATAACTTAGACCGAATTGGGGAGATTTTCGCCCAACTAGAAGCGGATAGCCCCGAAACCAGCGTTCTCGCGCTACCGGAGACTGTACTCTCAGGCTATTTCTTGGAAGGCGGAGTGCGCGACGTTGCGCGTAGCGCGGAGCAGCTGTTCGCAGACCTTCTCGCCGTCTATCGCCAAAATGTAAAGCGTCTCGACGCGGTTCTGGACATCTGCTTGGGTTTCTACGAACTTTTCGAGGGGAAGTACTATAACAGCGCCCTCTATGCGACCCTCACCGCTTCCGACGATTTTCTCGCGCCCTCTATCGCTCACATTCACCGCAAATTCTTCCTGCCCACCTACGGCGTTTTCGACGAAAAGCGATTTGTGTCGCGGGGCAGAACGATTGAGGCTTTCCCGACTCGCTTTGGGCGCGTCGCCATGCTGATTTGTGAAGATGTGTGGCACTCCATATCCGCTACCCTTGCCGCATTGAAGGGGGCGATGGTAGTGTATGTTTTAAGCGCCTCTCCCGGACGCGAGTTTTCGGGGCGGCATATAGGCAACATCGCGCAGTGGAATGTCCTACTGCCCGGTGTGGCGGAAGAGCATAACGTCTGGGTAGTCTATGCGGGACTAGTGGGTTTTGAGGGCGGAAAAGGCTTCACAGGCTCTTCGCAGGTAGTAGATCCCTGGGGGAACTCGCTGATTCAAGCCTCTATGAGTGATGAAGCGATAATTCGCGCCACGATTGATATGGACGATGTCGCTATTGCACGGGCGAACTCGCCGCTACTAGCCGACCTTGAAGCGACGCTTGGCGACATCACCCTGCAACTACAGCAAATCGCGCAGTCGCCGCACCAGAAGTAGAGAAAGAGGGTAGATATGGCTGATGCCAGTATCCAGCGCCGTTCGCTTACTCCAGAGGGATATATCGCGTGGGAAGAGAGCCAAGTCGAACGCCATGAGTTTGTGAATGGCGAAATTCGGGCTATGTCAGGCGGAAGCATCGCGCATAACGCCATCGTGAACAACATTGCGGGAGAGGTGAGAAGCCGCTTGAAGGGAACGCCCTGCCGTAGTTTCACGAGTACGCAGCGGATTCAGGCTACAACATCTACCTCTGTCTTCTATCCCGACATCGTTATCGTATGCAACGTCCCCAAAGTAGGACTGCCAAACTCCATTCTAAATCCTATTACGGTATTCGAGGTGTTGTCCCCGTCAACCTCGCAGTACGACAGAACCCTGAAATTCAAAGGATACCAGGAGATTCAGAGCCTTCAAGAGTACATTATCGTGCATCAAGACAGAGCGCTGGCGGAGGTCTATCATCGCGCCGAAGACGGAGTTTGGGATACAATAGCATACGCTGTATATGTTGGATTGGGGGCGATGTTAGTTATCGAAAGCGCGGGAATATCGATTCCCTTGCATGAAATATACGAATATGTCTCTGTAGAGGAGATTGGAAACAACCCCGTGGATGAGGAGAACGCCAAGACTTGAACCGACTGCCCATACAGTACGCGCCCGCCTTCGACCCTAGTTCGAGCGATAACCTGCGAATAAACGAAGCCCTGATGACCGACTGGCTTGTCGCGTTTTTACAAGATGAGATAGTCCGTAGGCGCAAAATGACCAAAGCCGTCGTCGGAGTCTCAGGGGGCGTGGATTCGGCGCTAGTGGCGTTTCTACTGGCGAGAGCGCTCGGCGCGGAGAACGTCTACGGCATCCGTATGCCCTATCGCTCCTCCTCGCAAGACAGTCTCGACCACGCCTCCCTCGTCGTGCAGGCGACAGGAATAAACATACAGACCATTGAGATAACGGGCGCGGTAGACGGCTACCTGAACCTAGCCCCCGATGCCGATGGGCGACGGCGCGGTAACGTAATGGCGCGAGCGCGCATGATTATTCTGTTCGACCAGAGCCAGAAACTCGGCTGTATTCCGGTGGGAACGGGCAACAAAACAGAGCGCCTCTTCGGATACTTTACGTGGCACGCCGACGACTCGCCGCCCGTGAACCCGCTTGGCGACCTCTACAAAACGCAGGTGTGGGCGCTATCGCGCTATATCGGCGTGCCAAGCGTCATTATAGACAAGCCCGCCTCCGCCGACCTTATTGTGGGGCAGACCGACGAGACGGACTTTGGAATCACCTACGAAAAGGCGGACAGAGTTCTCTACTACCTGCTAAAAGGGTTTTCGGAGAGCCGACTGGTGGAGATGGGCTTTCCCGCCGCTGAGGTCAAACTGGTGAAGCGCCGCCTCGATACCACGCACTGGAAGCGCCACCTACCTACCGTCGCCATGCTCTCGAACACCTCTATCAACGACTACTACCTGCGCCCTGTGGACTACTGACGACGGCTTTAAGGAACGAAGACAACGATGAAACACTATCCGAAACCGCTCGGAAAACTGGTGGGCGAACTGGAACGACTACCCGGTGTGGGTCCCAAATCGGCGCAACGCATGGCTTTTCACCTGATGAGGTTGCCTTACGAGGAGGCGAAGCGATTCGCAGACGCGATTCTTGAGGTGAAAGACCAGATAAAACTGTGCAAGGAGTGTTCCAACTTCACCGACCAAGAGGTCTGCGAGGTGTGCCGCGACACGAAGCGCGACAGGACGATAATGTGTATCGTCGCGGAGACGCACGACCTTATCGCGATGGAGAAGACAAACGAGTATCGGGGGCTGTATCACGTTTTGCAGGGCTTAATTTCGCCAATGGACAACATCACGCCTGAAATGCTCAAAATACGGGAGATTTTCCCGCGTGTCGCGAACGGAGTCACGGAGGTCATTCTCGCCTTCAACCCGACTACCGAAGGGCAGACCACCGCGCTCTTCCTCGCGTCGCGCCTCAAACCGCTAGGGGTGCGCGTCTCGCAAATCGCGCACGGTCTGCCTGCGGGCGGCAATCTCGACTACGCAGACCAGGCGACGCTCATCAGCGCCTTGCAGTGGCGGCGAGAGATATAGGAGTAGGAGGCATCGCAAAATATTTTCAGATGAACTCGCTCGCTGAGAAAGCCCAATCACTCATGCAACCCAAACCCAGTCTTAGTCAGTCGGTTGACGCTACTCTGCTTCACTCTCTGCTATCGGATGTTTATGACCTGCCCTCTCCGATTGCTTGTGAGGCGTATGCATCAGGTCTCAATGATATATTTGAGATAAAAGCGGACGCATTCCATGCTATGTTAAAGGTTTATCGCCGTGGCTGGCGAACCCGCGAAGAGGTTCTTGACGAAATAGCCGTTCTTTTTCATCTTCACGAAAAAGGGGTTAGCGTTGCGTTGCCAATACCCAGTAGAAGCGGGCAATATGTATGGACTATAGATGAGCGGCAAATCGTTCTGTTTTCCTTTGCGTCTGGACTAGAGAACGATACGAACGATGTGTCCTCTTACTACTTTTCTGGACAGACGCTCGCCAAAATACACAACGCCACCAGTGATTTCAAAAACGCCCGCCTAAAGTACGATACGGAACGCCAGTTGGTACAACCCATGGTGCATATCGCCTCATTCTTGGGAAACCAATCCGAGGACTTCCGTTATCTAGAGGCGTTGATTGCGCGAATCCAACGCTATATTGATAATCCACCAAAATTCACCTTTGATTGGGGTTACTGTCACGGCGACTTTCGTTGCGCCAATATGCGTTGGGACGAGGCTAATCGCACGCTGACTGTTTTTGATTTTGAACTCGGAGGTATCGGTTATCGTGCATACGATTTGGCGTATATGCTGACGAATCTTCATCCCGTTGTTATGGAACGCTTATGGGGTGCGCCTCGAATAGATAATTTTTCGGCGCGCTGGAATGCTTTTCTACAGGGGTATGACGAAGAACGCCCGCTTCGCGCTGAAGTCATCGCCGCAATACCTTACTTCGTAGCAATGCGCCCGATTAATATCATGGGATATTTGCTTGAAACCGCACAGACAAAACAGAATGATGAAACATGGCCTCCTTCTCAAGCGGGCGGACTTCCTGGCGGAGACCTGTTCTTTCGTTGCATCACGTTTTTACGAGTTTGGGGTGAAATGCACTTATCAGCCTCGTCTTAGGGTCACCGGGATAGACACAGCATCTAAACGAGTTCCTGCGGGCGGCAACCTCGACTATGCCGACCAAGCGACGCTGATTAGCGCCCTACAGTGGCGGCGGGAGATGTAAAGGGAGGCGCAACCTCCGCCCTCTACTCCAAAATCTCAGCGATAAGAACAGGTTTATCCAGCATAGCGAGAGGCGCAACGCTATCGCCTTCGCTATACTCTGTTACGTTCTTATAGCCCCCTAGCGTAGGTTCGCGGTGTACGATGACTCTGCGCCCTTGCGGGTCTATCACCCAGTACTCCATGACGCTCACTCTCGCATAGAGGCGCGCTTTTTTAGTAAGGTCGCCCTTTAGGCTACTATCTGCAACCTCCACAACAAGGAGCAGGTCTTCGGGCAGGGGATTCTCGGTATAGGCGCGACGCTCCTCTTTGGTTATCGCTACGTCGGGTATCGGCTCGTTCCTCTGTCCGTTTTTTCCTAAAAGGCGGATAGGGGCTTCTATCTGAATGTGTTTCAATCCGAATATCTGTGCAAACGCCTCTAGCAGAATACCGATAACCAGAGCGTGTCGCCGTGACTGTCCCATTTTGTCTATAATTATCCCTTCGATAAGTTC
>CAIJLM010000726.1 GCA_903821495.1 uncultured Chthonomonas sp.
ACGCTTTCGTGGTCGGCTATGTACTGGGGAGACGCACTCCCGAAGGCTCCATCGGCGACAAAATAGTCCTCGTCGCGTGTGTTCTGCTAACCATCATGCTCGTAGGCGGGACGTTGCCGCTCAGGGAGAAAATTGGCGCCGCTGTGGTCGTGCTAGGCATGATATTCGATGCTTGCCTGTGCCTACCGCTACTCAGCGGCTTGAGCGCGGGGCGACGACAGAGTAGCGGCGGCTCGGTATGGAACCCTGTCACCTTTGGGACGTTTCTGCTCGTCGCGCTACTGCTAGGCTTTGTGCGCTCCAAAGGCATAAATATCATCAATACCGCTCAAAGGCTAGGGTTAGGAGATGTCAAGAAGGACGAGCCGAAAGAGATTCAATCTTGCGAGGAGAACCTGAAAAGCCTCTACAGCGCCTTTAACTTCTATGTACAGGACTGGGACGCGCTACCTCCCGCCAAAGGCTGGATGGACAATCAAGACATAGTCTCTAAGGTGACGAAAAACACGTGGTTCCACTGTCCCGCTATATCGAACGGCAAAGACGAAAACTACGGCTACGCCTACAACGTCACACTCGCAGGTAAGAGACTCAAACTATCCGGACAGGGGCTAAAAGAGATGCCCAACTCGGCGACGACCCCGCTTCTTTTTGAGACTGTGCATCCTGCCAAAAGCGTGGCGGAAGATAAGCCCGGCAAGCCCAAACGCCATGCGGGTAAGAGTTTTACGCTCTACTGCGACGGCTCTGTGAAAGCGGAAGAGTGAGCGAGACTACAGATATTCAAGCGGTAAATGAGGCGAACGCCCTCGCGGAGACAGCGCGTCAGACAGTGGTCGGATGGCAGGGAGTGCGCTGTACGCTTCCGCCCGACTGGAACGTGACAGGCTTCTCGATGGAGCGGGAGAGCGGCTATCTGCGAATAGACGCGCCCTCCGATAGCACCCTCACCGTTCAGATTCGCTGGACGGACGCAGGCGCGCCGGACGTGAAAACGCCCTACTACTTTCTCGCCCGAAAAGTGCGGCGTATGCTACATAGACCAGAGCCAAAACAGCCCGCCGTCGACCTGAAAGCGAACCTCGATAAGTTCCTCAAGGAGATTGCGAAGCAGTCCAAAAAGTCGAAAGAGAGACTGGACGCGCACTCGAAACCAGAGCGCGTGGAGCGCGAGGACGAAAAGCGTCGCTCGATAAACTTCAACTGGACGGGCGCGGGCAAAGGGCAGGGCAAAATTTGGCACTGTCAGATATGCAACCGCGTGTTGGTGGCGCAGGTAGTAGGCATGGGCAAAGATATAAACGCCATTCCGGGTATCGCGTCGCGTCTCTTTCAGTCGCTGGAAGACCATGCCGAAGACGGTTTCGACCTATGGGCGCTCTACGACCTACAGGCGGGGATACCGGACGGCTTTCGGCTAGAATCGCAGAAACTGCTTTCGGGCTACCTGCACCTCTCCTTTCAGCGAGGGGCGGAGCGCATTGTGATTGATAGGTGGGGATTGGCGAACATCACGCTCAAGAAGTTCACGACAGCGGAGTGGTTCGCGAATCACTCTCTAGTGAACCTGAAACCGATGCAAAAGCGCGACGAGACCGCTGAGAGCGGACACGAGATTACGCGCTATTCGGGGAAACTCTCGCTCTTATCCCGCCTACAAGCGATACGACAGGCGAAACTCTCGCTTCGCAATATGCCTACACGTTTTGAGGGCGGCGTATGGCACTGCCCCGAATCGAATAAAATGTACGCGATTCAGATTTGGCGACAGACACGCGCCGAGAAGATTTGGGAAGAGGTTCTTAGCCGATGCGTGTGCCACTAAAATGGAAACTCTATTCGGCGGCGGGGCGCTATCTGCCCTTCCTAAAGATAAAGCCGCCGGAGGTTGACCGCAAAGCCGCCATGACCCTCCGCCCGGGTCGAAACGCCGTTCTGAGGTGGGAGGCGCAAGAGGAGAGCGGAAAGACCCTGCTCAAGGTTCCCGTCAACCTACAGGGGGGGCGATTCAGGAAGCGTATCGCGCAGTGGATGAAAGTCCCGAAGGAGCGCGTCGTAGAACTGGATGAGGTGGGCGGCTACGTATGGGAGTTGTGCGACGGCAAACACACCGTAGAGCAGATTGTGCAGGCGACGGCGAACGCCTTCAAGATGAACCGCAGAGAGGCGGAGGTCTCCGTCACTATGTTTTTACAGATGTTACACGAACGGAACTTTATCGGGTTCTACAAGAAAACCGCGAAGAGCGCCCGGAAAGGTTGAGCGAAATATGAGCGCAGAAACGCCAGACCAACCCTCGCACGCGAAGGCTGGCATACAGAAACAGATACAACTGCCCTTTAGCAAGGCGTGGCAAATTAGCCTGCAAGGAATACGTATCCGCTGGATGCGCTCCCTCATCACGGCGAGCGGCATTCTGCTTGGAATCGCCTTTTTCAGCTTTGTGCGAACCGCCGGACTGTTCCCCATAGATATGACGGACAAGGAGGCTGTCTCCGCGAGCAACCGTCAGTCGTGGCTTGCGATAATGGCGCTTCTGGTCTGTTTTGTGGGGATTATGAACGCGATGCTTATGTCCGTTACGGAGCGCTTCAAGGAGATTGGAACCATGAAGTGCCTCGGCGCTCTCGATAACTTCGTGGTCAAACTCTTCTTCATTGAGGCGGGGCTAATGGGCGTTCTCGCGTCGCTAGCCGGCTGGGTAACGGGCTGGGTTATTATGGTTCTTCTGCACCTGCTATCCAAAGGAACTGAGGGGATGGTCAGCGCATTTTGGATAGCCTCCGTCCGCGAGCTAGCGCTATCCGTCGGAATAGGAACCGTGATAACGCTTATCGCCGCCGTTCCTCCCGCCAACCGCGCCGCCAAAATGCCGCCGATTGCGGCTCTGCGTTCAGAAATTTAACGAGGAGGTGATTCAATAGTGTCAGCGCATGAGTATGTCGTCCGAACAAAAGGACTGGTAAAAATCTACACAATGGGCGAAGAGGTGCTACGCGCCCTCGATGGAGTCGACCTCGATATTCGACGCGGAGAGTATATCTCCATTATGGGGCCCTCCGGCTCTGGCAAGTCCACGCTCTTCAACTCCATCGGAGGGCTGGATAAGCCCGATGAAGGCTCTGTGTTCATCAACGATGTGGACATGGCGCAACTGGATGCGCGTGAACTCGCCTACCTGCGCTGTCACACTATCGGCTACATCTTCCAGACCTTCAACCTCATTCCCGTTATGACCGCCCTCGAAAACGTAACGCTTCCCACCGTTTTTGCAGGAATGCCTACCGACGAGGGGCTTGAGCGCGGTATGGAACTGCTTGACCTTGTGGGGTTAGGACACCGCTATCACCACCGCCCCACGCAACTCTCCGGCGGTCAGCAACAGCGCGTCGCTATCGCTCGCGCCTTAGCGAACAACCCCTCCATTATCCTCGCCGACGAGCCTACCGGAAACCTCGACCTCAAGACGGGCGAGGAGATTATCGACCTGCTTCGTAAACTAAACCGAGACCAGGGCGTTACCGTTATCTCTGCGACCCATGACTATAAGATGGTGAACGTTTCGGACAGAGTGGTGTGGATTCGCGACGGCAAAATCGCAAAAATCGAAGAACGCGCCAACATTGACCTCCAAATCGGCGGTATGCACGGGGAGGAGTTCTAGTTATTGGCAAGGCTAAAGGGGACAGGGCAGGGGAGCGGTATCGCTATCGGGGCTACCGTCGTTGTCCGTAGCGAATCGGGCGTGCCGATTCCACCCGCAGTTCCCGCCTCTATCGCCAAAGTTATCGCCTCGCGCCGCTATAGCGAAACCCTCTCCGTTATTCTCGTAGCGGAGGAGTATCTCCATGCGCTCGCCATAGCGGGGACGATTAGGTGGGCGGAGGTGGATGGAATCGTCGCGCAGAACCCCGCCGCCAACCTCCCCTCCACGCGAATACCCGCCGTTACGGGAGTTCGCAACATTATGGGGACGGTGCAGGACGACCAACTCCTTCTACTCGACGCGACGAACGGCGTTGTACTCACCGACCCCGACCCCATCGAAATCGCCCACTATCAGGCGGAGTATGAGCGTATCGTCCCCCGCCAGCGCATCTTCCTCGAAGAGCAGCATCTCCCCGTTAAGACCTCCGATGGCAAGCCCATTCAAGTTATCGCGCAGACCGCCTACCCCGAAGATGTGGAGATAGCCTTGCAGGGGGGCGCGGACTGCCTCCTCATTCAGCGCGTGTCGGGCGCAGGGCTTGGTTTTCTTATGGCGGGAGGTTCGCCGCTACTTCCGAATGAGGCTACTGGCTCGGAACTTAGCGCCTCTTTTCGCACTCTCCTTGAAATCGCGAACGGTAAACCTCTCCTCATTCCCGACTCGTATGATTTGGCAAGTCCTGCGCTACTCGCCTTCGCGAAAGGGGTGGACGCGACCCTGCTTCTCTCCCCCCGCGCTGACCTTGACGGGCTTGGTTTGAAGGAGTACCGCGAAATACTTGAGGATACGGAAGCGACCTGCCTGAGCAAAGACCTCCCCCATGCACTCCCCGCGTTTGGCGTGGAGATACCCGCCCAACTCACCGCTGATACCGAGGAAGCGGCGTTACGCGAGTTTGTAGACAGAGCCGTAGAACACGGCGCGACGCGCCTTCTCGTCAACTGGGAGCCTGAGCGGTTTCTGGATACGAGTATCGGCTGGCTAGAGAGCCTATGCGTCGTCTGCGGAAATAGCGGTCTTCCCGTCTTCATCGAACTGCCCTACCTGCCCGACAACGAGGAGAGCGTAGGAACGCTTCGCACCTTCGTCGGGGCGGGCGTTTCAGGCGTGGTCGTTCTGCCGGAGTACGTGCAGGTTGTGAAGAGCGAGATTCGCATGATTCGCGCCAACGACTGCCGGGAAGTAGTGTTGCGGTTTTTGGCGGACGGGTGAAGCCCCTCTGAACCCCTCCTTTCATCAGG
>CAIJLM010000727.1 GCA_903821495.1 uncultured Chthonomonas sp.
ACCCCTTCACAATGGGCAGGGCGAATGCCGAAACTACAAGGCTTCCGCGTTCCTCAAGAGTCAGGCGGAAACGAGAGTATTGTAAGTCTCCCCTTTGTGAAGGGGGAGATTTAGAGGGGGTGGCTGGGTCAATGCAATAAGCCCTTCGCCCTAGTCCCACACGCCCAGAACTGGGAGAGGGGGGCGTTAAAAGACATAGTTAATTCAAAAGAGTTTGAGAGTGAATAGAGACTTGAGGAGGAAAGAAAGATTGAATAACGTTAGCAAACGCCGCAAAAGCGGCTTTACCTTGATTGAACTGGTTGTCGTCATCGTTATTGTAGCGATTCTCGCGGCGATTGTACTCCCGCGATTTATGGGGCGCACCGAAGACGCGAAGGTGACGGCGACCCTTTCCAATATCCGCTCGTTCAAAACGGAGCTGGATCTATACGCCACAGATACCGGGCATCCCCCCTCAACCAGTCAAGGGCTTATGGCGCTCATTCAAGACCCCGCTCTGAAAGGCTGGCACGGACCCTACATGAAAGATGCCTCCACTGTGCCAAAAGACGCATGGGACCACGATTTCGTCTACAAGCAACCCGGCGATAACGGGCGCGACTATGACATCGTTTCACCTGGTCCTGATGGACAGTTGGGAACCGCCGACGATATTCAGAGCTGGAATCTCCAAAAGTAACCCTAATGAACTACCCAAAACCACGCGCAGGACGGGGCTTCACCCTCATTGAGATGGTCGTCATCATCACCCTCTTGGCGGTGGTGGCGGGTATCGTCGTCCCCTCCTACACGCGGTTTTGGCATCATACGCGCTTTATGGGAGCCGTAAACGACATCGCCGACCTCTTAGCCGACGCGCGAGAGAGAGCGATAACGAAGGACACGTCCTCAACGATAACCTACTTCGGCGGAACGCAGACCTTCAAACTAGAGGTTACGCCGCCAACGCAGAATACCGATATTCCCAAGTCTATGCAGAACCCCGAACAGGGCGACCCGCAAAGTACGGGAGGCATTCGCGGCTATCAACTACGTGAAGACACTATCATTCAAGAGTTTTCGGTTGGCGGCAAGGGCGGGCAGGGCGCTCCTACGGCTCTCAGCGGGAATCAGGCGCAGTCGCTCCACTTCCGCGAGGACGGCGCGAACGACGGAGGGCGAATCACCCTCGTAAACGATAAAGGGTTCGGCGCAATGATTCGGATACTCCCCGCCACCGGGCAAATTGTGATAGACGAGATGTGATGATGAGAGGAAAGCGCGGCTTTACAATTATAGAGATGCTGGTGGCGACCATCCTGCTGGGCGTAGGAATTTTCGCCGCCATTGGAGCTATAAACGTCTCGGTGCAGGCGACGGGCGGCGCGGACTTCTACCAGAAATCCGCGGTTCTCGCTCAACGCCAAATTAACCAACTTGAGACGAACCCCGAATCCCTTGCGCCCGGAGAGCAACGCGGCGATTTTGGCGGCGAGTATCCGGGCTATCGGTGGAGACAGCGCATCGCTTCGTCGGAGTACCCTTCGCTCTATCAGGTGACGGTTACGATTGAGCAGGGCGCGGACGAGAAGCCCAAGAGTAGAGACTTCACCACCTACCTGCGCTACGACTCCAAGCAGGACTCAGCGGAGCGCGACGAACGCGACAAGAAACGAAACGAGAAGGATGACCAGTCAGGCGGAGGGGGTGGCAATGCACCGAGCAAACGCTAAACGGCGCGGCTTTACCCTACTGGAGGTGATTATCGCACTGACGATGTTCGGAGTGATAATGGCGGCGGTCTCGTTTGCGGTCTCCGCCGTGCTTCAAGCCTCCCAACGCTCTCAACAGAGGCTCGACTCCTCTACCGATGCGCGAGGACTGCTCAGTTTTATTAGTCGCGATATACAGTCTACGATGGTCTCGACCACAGACCCCTCTTCCGTCTTTATCGGAAACGGCGGCGATGGCGCAAGTAAAAGTGTTGGAAACATGGGCGCTCTGATGTTTTCGACCTCCCTACACCGAATAGACGCGCCGGAACTAGACAGCGCGGCTTCCGAAAGTAGCCCGCAACCCGCCTCCGCCAACAGGCAGGGAATCTCTTCGCCGCAATCGGATGTGGAGATGGTTCGCTACGAGTTCGACCCAGAGACCAAAGTCGTGGCGAGGCAACACGTAAACGTGCCTAGCCTATCTCTTCTCTCGCAACAGACGATCCTTCCTGAGACGATAATTGCGCGGAACGTTCTCGATTTTCGCTTACGGTTTTGGGATGCAGAGAAACGTCAGTGGCGCTCTAGTTGGGACTTTCAACAGACGAACCAAAAGAAAAAGAGGTCGCAAGGGAACGGACAGGGCGGTAGCGGAGACCCTAACAGCAGTCGCGGTACAGAGTTAAAGGGCGACGATATGCTTCCAAGCGCGGTAGAGGTCGCTATCACGATAGCGCAGGTGAACGCCGCGCCCGCTACCTACACAACAGTTATCCCAATCTACATGAAGCAACCGCTTGCCGCGCCGCCTCTTACACCGGCTCCCTCCCCTGCCCCGTCTAACGGAGGGAACAACAACCCGCCTCCGAATAACGGGAGTAACCCGAATGGGGGAGCGCCGAATACGCCAGGGGGCGGGGGGAGTCCGTAATCCCGCTCTGGCGGTTGTGTTTTACTATTTTCAAAAACGTTGTCAGACTTTTAGATTGAGTAGCGATAGGTGGGTGAGGCTACTTTTAACCACACGAGGCTAGGTCAAGAAAACCGTGAAAAGTTATACAAAACAAGGAAATGGATGCAAATCGCACGGGCAGGCGCTCGTGCCAGTTATCCTTGTCATGCTAATTTTTACGGTAATCGCCCTCTCCTTCGCAGGCTCTGCAAGTAGGGAGGTACGCTCTAGCGCGAACTATATGCACTCGGTGGAGCGCTCTTTGGCGGCGCGGGGCGCGGTCAACTATGCAATGGCGGCTCTCGCGCAGACGAGTAGTAATGGCGGGACGTGGGGAGTTATCCCGCCCTCCGAAGAGACGGACGGCAATGGGTGGAGGCGGATGGGCGACGCTTACGTAAAAATCGAAGTGGTCGATACGGGCGCGTTTCTAAGCCTGAACAGTATGGATAAAGAGTGGTACCAACGCCTTCCGATATTTCAGAACAACGAAGAACTCGTGAGCTACCTAATAGACTGGAAATCAGAAGGAGACCTCTCCGCCGCGCAAGCCAAAGGCGGCAAATCCGACTACTATCAGTCGCTTCCTACGCCCTACAACTGTAAGGAAGCCCCGTTCGAGAGCGTTGAGGAGACCTTGCTAGTAAAGGGCATGAGTCCGCAGATACTCTATGGAACTCTCTCAGGGAGCGTGGTACAGCCGGGTATGGCGGGCGGCGCGAACGGGGTTAGCGGCGCTTCGGGGCGAGGGGGCGGCATGACGCGACAGACTGCGCCGATAGGCGCCGGAGGAAATCCCTCTGGCGGAAACCCGTCGGGCGGTAATCCAAACACGCCCAATAACCCGAATAACCCAAACGGTCAAGGCAACCAGAAGCCTCCGACAGATATGCAGGATTTTAAGGACATCTTTGACAAAAGCCAGATTCCTTTGGCGGAGCTACTCGTTCCGCACTCTATAGAGCGTAACGCCTCTGCGGATGGAACGGCGCGAGTCAATGTCAACACCGCCACGCAGGAAGAGCTGACTCAGGCGGGACTCACGTCCGAACAGGCGCAGGCGATTATCGGGATTCGCAACGGAACCGCGAATAACAGCAATAGCCCGAACGGGTTCGCGCCGTCCGATACGCCTACGAATGGCTCGCCCCCGCCAACAAATACGCCACGCAACCCCTCCTTGCGCGGAGTGTTAGGGAGGTATAGACAGAAGGGGCGCATTTCACGCGGAGCGGGCGCTACGCGGCAATCTGCGCCGTCGGGAGACGGCGGTAATCCCAACGGCGGCTCCCCCCCGTCAACGGACGATAACGCGAACGCAGGCGACCCGAACGCCCCGAAACAGCCGACGAACCCGATTCATAACCTGAGCGACCTACTCGCGTCGCGGATATTCACTCGCGCCGCTATGCAGAAAATTGCGGACAAAATCACGTTCGACGATAACCCGACCCGCGCCGGCGTGGTCAACGTCAACACCGCGCCAGCGGAGGTTCTTGCGACGGTTCCGGGCATGACGCGCAAGGTTCTCGACGCGATTTTGAACTACCGCCAGCAGGGCAAGGTGTTTCAGACAGTAGGCGATATGTTCGTAATCTCAGATATGGGCTTAGAGCAGTTCCGTCAGACACTGCCCTATCTGACCACGAAATCGGCGACCTACCTCGTGCGCGTGAAAGTGCGCGTACCGGGACAACAGGGGCTGACCGCCTACTCCGCGCTGGTGGAGTTGACGGCGAACGGACCCCGCATTCTGAAATGGGGCGAGGTCTCTCGCAATCCCGGCTGGTCATACTGGGTTCCGCCGCGCCAGTTGCCTATGCCCGGCTCAGGAGAATCTGTCGGAACAGCGCCCGACGAACCTGTTTTGGATAACCCCGCGCCCAACGATACTGTTACGAACTAAGTAGGAGGAAGCGACTTGGCGAAAAACACGCCCAACTCAAATGTTATTGCGATAGAAATCGGAACCGCCGCCGTCCGTGTGATGGAGGTTCAGTGGGGAGGAGATGGCGACGGGCGGATTCTCCGACGGGGAAGCGCAAGCCTTCCCGCCTCCTTCTGGCACGACTCCGCTTCGCAGTGCGCCGCGCTCTCCAACGCCATGCGCGACGCTATGCTCTCGGCGGGAGTCACAGGCAAGACGGTAGTCCTATCGATACCGCGCTGGCTTGTTACGCTACGCTTTGCGCGGCTACCCCAAGCCGCCCCCGAACAGCTACGCGGAATGATTCAGTACGAGGCGCAGCAGTATATCCTGTTCCCGCTCGAAGAGGTTGTGCTGGACTACTGCGCGGTAGACGATTTCGCTGGCGGAGACGACCTGCAACTCGTTCTGCTTGCGGCGGCGCGTCGTCCGATTATTCAGGTCGTTATGAGCGCGTGCGAGCGCAACGGCTTGGAGGTAAGCCAGATAACCGTCTCCTCGCTGGCGTTAGCGGAGCATATTCGCGGCGCGGTGGAGACTACAGCCCTGATTCATGTCGAAGTCGGCGTGGTGGATGTCGTGGTTATCTCAAACCGCCAACTCATCTTCTCTCGCTCTAGCCAACTCGACATGGTTCACTCTTCGGAGTTCGCCAATCAGCGTCTCCGCGAAGAGATAGCCCGCACCTTCCTCGCCTATCAAAACGAATACGCGAATCGTCCGATAGGGGAGGTTCAGTTAAGCGGGGAGGGGCTAAGTTCAGAAAACTCGCTTGAATCTCTTGTGCAAGAGGTGATAGACCTACCCGTGCGTCGCGTTCGCGCTAGGTTGCTTCCCTTCAATGAGGTAGGGAACTTCTCCATCGTCGCAGGAGCCGCGCTACAGTCGCTTCCCTCCGCTAAAGAGCGGGTCAACCTCCTCCCTACCGAAGGCGCGGAGCGCAGAGCCGAAGCCAGCCGCAAGCGCAACAACACTCTCGCGGTTGCGGTAGCGGTTGTCGTGGTGGCGGGCGCGATATGGGGCGTAAATTCGCAACTCAAGGCGCAGGATAAGAGCGGCAGGGAACTCAGGGCGCTAACCGCCAACCTTGACGATATTAAGGGCGCGGCTGAGACGCGCAAGCGGGAGTACGACAACACCAAGTCGGTTGTAGACGACCTAGAGCGGGGATTAGGGCGCAAACATCCCATAGTAGACGTGATGGTGGTGGTAAGCAAAGCCCTGCCGTCTTCGGCGGAGGCGTGGCTTACCCAGATGAGTTTTGAGCGCGGCGGAACCCTCACCCTGCGCGGAGAGAGTAAATCGGAGAGCGCCGCTACGGAGATGGTACTCGCTTTGCAGAAGACAGGCGCGTTTTCGGAGGTGCGACTAGGCTATCTCGGCGACGCGCAAGGCGCGAACGCTCGAAGCGTCTCTGAGCCTAATGCGCCGAGAACATCCAACATAACGCCCGGGGGAGTTGCGCCCCTGCCCGGCATGAATAGCAAGCCCGGCGGCGCGGCTCCGGGCATACCGCCGCCTCAGCCCATGCCGCAACCGGGAGTGCAACCGCCCTCCCCGCAACCGATGCCGCAACCCAACCCTATGCCCGGCAGGATGCTACCCAATATGCCGCCCAATATGCCAACCCCCTCGCCATTTCCGGGAGGTCGTCCGCCCGGATTTCCTCCAGGGCTTCCGCCGCCGGGAGCCATACAGATTCAGGGAGGCACTGGAAATGTTCTTACCGAATCAGCGCCTGTACTCACTGAATCGACAGTAGAGATAAAGGGCCCCAATCCCGGACAGATTCCCAACCCGCAGGATGAGGCGAGGGCGAAGGAGAGGGCGGCGCGTGAAGGCGCGGCGAGAGCCGATGCCATGAAGCGAGAGGCGACGATGTTGAAGCAAGCCCCGCCGCA
>CAIJLM010000728.1 GCA_903821495.1 uncultured Chthonomonas sp.
AACGCGCTCAGGTTCAACCCTGAGCGCGTTCCCGCCTCCGGTCAGAAATCGGATGGCGACGAAAGGAAGATGCGACAAGATGGCTCGTCTGAAAGAGCGTTATCTGAAAGAGATTGCCCCCAGTCTCACCACGCAGTTTAACTATAAGAACCCCATGCAGGTTCCCAAACTAGAGAAAATCGTACTCAATATGGGCGTAGGGCGCGCCGGACAGACTGGCGCGGGCGAAGCCGTGAAAGAGCTAGACGGCGCTGTGAAGGACATGACCGCGATAACAGGGCAGAAGCCCATTATCACGCGGGCGCGCAAGTCCATCGCCGCCTTCAAACTCCGCGAAGGAGCGAGAATCGGTTGCAAAGTGACCCTCCGCGGCGACAGAATGTACGAGTTTCTTGACCGCCTCGTGAACGCCACCCTCCCCCGTATCCGCGACTTTCAGGGTGTCTCCCCGAACTCGTTCGACGGGCGCGGCAACTTCTCGATGGGCATGAAAGAGCAAATCGTCTTCCCCGAAATCGATTACGATAAAATCGACAAAGTGCGCGGCATGGACATCATTATGGTGACTACCGCCCGCACCGACGAAGAGGCTCGCTCGCTTCTGAAAGCGCTGGGAGTTCCCTTCCGCGCAAAGTAGCTTCTAAACCCCTCCGCGCCCTTTCTCATAAGTAGGGAGGCGCGGAGGGGAGAGTGCGAAACTAGAAACCTGCTCGATATTCGTGAAAAACCTTGTGCAAAGTCAGCAAGGAATATCGGCGAGCGGTAGAGAATTTTACCTTGACAACTGAATACAGCAATCTCGTTTAGCGCTACCGCCACACGCGACTTTCGCTCTCCCGCCCTTATTGGCAGGGAGACCATGCGAGAGTTCACGACAGGTTAGGAGGAGGAGAAGAACGTACTTCAACCGATTCGCGTCTCAAGACGCGAACCATTCTAATCGCTAGGAGAACGGGGCTATGAAAAGCTACGGAATCAATGCAATCCGCAACGTAGGGCTATTTGGGCATCAGGGCGCGGGGAAGACCTCTCTAGCAGAGGCGCTTCTCTTCACCTCTGGCGCTCTCAATAGACTAGGAAGAGTGGATGACAGCGCGGCTACGTGTGATTTTGACCCGGAGGAGCAAAAACGACGCATCAGTATCAACGTCGCGCTTGCCCCCTGTGAATGGCATGGAAACAAGATAAATGTACTGGACGCGCCCGGCTATCTCGACTTTCAAGGCGAGGCGCAGAGCGCGTTGCGAGTGGTTGAGGCGGCTATCCTTGTGACCCCCGCGCAGAACACGCCCGAAGTCGGGTTCGATTTGGCATGGGAACTCGCCGCCGAACAGAACCTTCCTCGCGCCGTCTTCGTAAACAAGATGGATAGAGAGAACGCCGACTTCGAGCAGGTGGTCTCTCACCTCCGCAATCGCTATGGCAACTGTATCGCCCTCGTGCAACTCCCCATCGGCTCCGCAGAGAGTTTTCAAGGCGTGGTGGACATCGTAGAGATGAAAGCCTTCATCGGAAGCGGTAAGGATGTGGCGTGTTCCGACATTCCTGCGGACTATATCGCTGAGGCGGAACGCTATCGCGAACTCCTTATCGAATCGGCGGCGGAAGGCGATGACGAACTTCTCGAAAAGTTTTTGAACGGCGAAGAACTGACCCGCGACGAAGTGGCGCGTGGTCTACATGAGGGGATTGACGCGGGCAAGGTGGTTCCTGTACTCTGTGGCTCCGCCGCGAAAGATATAGGCATGAGCGACCTGCTGGATATTATCGTGCATGAGTTTCCCAACCCCACAGAGGTCGGAAAGATACACGGAGTCCATCCGCAGACGGGAGCCGAAGAGACGCGCCCCGCAACGGATGTCGCCCCGCTCTCCGCGCTTGTGTTTAAGACCATAGCCGACCCATTTCTGGGAACGCTCTCCTATTTCCGCGTGATGTCGGGGGTAATGAAGCCGAGCGCGACGCTACTCAACTCTAGCCGAGGCAAAGAGGAGCGCGTCGGGCAAATCTACTACGCACGGGGCAAGCAACAGGAGCCAGCGCCCGAAATTCACGCTGGAGACATAGGCGTTACCGCGAAACTTGCCGACACGCACACGGGCGACACGCTCTGCGACAGCGCAAAGCCGATTGTTCTGGACGGAATACCCTTCCATGAACCGATATTCAGCGTCGCTATCGTGGCGAAAACAAAGGTGGACGAAGACAAGATGGGCCCCGCGCTCAATCGAGTTCTCTCCGCAGACCCGATGTTCCGCTATCGCCGCGACCCCGAAACTTCGCAGACCGTGCTATCTGGCGCAGGAGAGACGCACCTCAATATCGTGGTGGAGCGCATGAAGAACTTCGGCGCAAACGTCGAGATAGTTCCGCTCAAAGTCCCGTATCGCGAAACCGTTCACGCTAAAGCGGAGGGGCAGGGGCGGCACAAGAAACAGTCGGGCGGACGCGGACAGTTCGGAGATTGCTGGATTCGGTTGGAACCCAATTCGGGTTTAGGATTTGAGTTTGTAGATGCGATAGTGGGCGGCTCTGTACCGCGCCAGTATCTCCCCGCCATCGAAAAAGGTATTCGGCAGGCGATGGAGAGCGGTGTACTCGCAGGCTACCCCGTCATAGATATTAAAGCCACCTGTTACGATGGCTCGTACCACAACGTAGACTCGTCGGAAGCCGCCTTCATTATGGCGGGTATAAACGGGTTTCACGCGGTAGCCGAGAAGGCGCAACCCGTTCTTCTCGAACCCGTAACACAGGTGGAAGTTGTTGTCCCTGATAGTATGATGGGCGACATTATGAGCGACCTC
>CAIJLM010000729.1 GCA_903821495.1 uncultured Chthonomonas sp.
AGCCTGTGCGAGTGGCTTCAAGCGAGGGGGCTTGTTGCACTCTTTTTCGCGCTTTTTCGCGCTTTTCGCGGACTCATCCCAAAATGGAATCCCGTTCTCAACCGAAATGAAACACACCCATATGGTTTTATCTTGCGCGGCTTGTAACGGCTTCAAAAACAGGTGGACTCCCAAAGAGCCTCTGACCTTGCCCGAAACGCTGGACGATTTTTTCGACCTACGCGACCAGATATTTACGTGGCGCAAGGAAAGCATACTGGAACGTCGCGAGCAGGAGAAAAGCTTTTTTGAGGGTAAACCCTGGGAACTGCCAGATCTGCCAAAATGGAAGCGGGGCGGATGAATCCCTTATGCACTCTCTCGAAATGCGGAATCGAACAGCATTTTCGCCTCACTGGGATTAGGTGAAAACGGGAGCAGTTATTCTAAGCCTCGCCACAGCGCCCTGAGTTCGCTGGCGAGTCGTTTCACAGAGTCTTTCTCGCCCGTCTCCGCCAGCCGCGTGTAGTCCGCCATAAACTGCGCGGCATAGGCATAGCGCGGCAGGGCAGTCTCGTTTCGTAGCGTACGATGGTAGGTTGAACGATCAAAAATGCAGACATCGCCTCTATTCAATCCGGGCAACAGAACTCCGTTCTCCGGTTCGATAACGGCTTCACGGTGTCCCGGCGCAGTGGTTGTATTGGTTTTGGAGGGTTGAACCCCTTGTCGATGGCTACCGGGCGCGACCCAGAGCATCGCCATCTCTGGGGCTATGTCGTCTAGCGCGATAAAAACGTTCAAGGCGCCCCCTAAAAGCTGAGTGTACTGATTGTCCTGATGCCATGGCAGTCCTTGTCCTCCATGCGGAGGGACGATAGCCAGCATCCCATAGTAGACGCGGACGGGAGCCTCGAATATCTGTTCGACGGTCTGCGTTATGCGCGGTTCAACTAGCAATTGATGCAGGGCGGAGTCCTGTTCGGGCTGGAGCGGATTAAAAACTTTAGGAGTCCATCCGCCACCTTCTATAAACGCGACTTTCCTCGCCTCCCCCATAACGCTAGCAATAGCGGCAAGGGGCGCAAGGTTCTTTATGATGAGATACCCTTCGCGATAGTACTGCGCGATTTGCGCTTCCGTGAGCGTATTCTGAGAAGTTGTATTTTCCATAACCTGTATTATACCAAAACTCAGGAAGCGGTGAAATAGCGCGCTCACTTATTCTTCCGTATAGTTTGACAACACCTTGAAGGAGCTTTGTTTCTATGCGTATCGCCTATTTTGACTGTTTTAGCGGAGTGAGCGGAGACATGATTCTCGGCGCTCTTCTCCATGCCGGAGTGGACGAAGCCGCGTGGCGCGGCGAACTCGCGAAACTGAACGTGCCCGGCTACGACCTAAAGGTTGAGATGGTTGTTAAGGAGGGCATTTCCGGCATGGATGTGGATGTCGTACTCCTAGAGACCGACGACGCGCATGGTCGTCACCTCGCCGATATAGAAGCCATACTGGATAAGAGCGGTCTCTCCGACGCGATACGAGCGCGGGCGATGGGGGCGTTTCTGCGCCTTGCGAACTCCGAAGCGAAAATTCACGCCATGACCCCGGAGACCATCCACTTCCACGAAGTCGGCGCGATAGACGCGATTGTGGACATTGTAGGCGCGTGCATTGGGTTGGAACTGCTGGGCGTGGAGCGGGTGTACGCCTCGCCCCTGCCTCTTAATCGCGGGTGGGTGGAGTGCGCTCACGGAACCATGCCCGTACCCGCCCCCGCAACGCTGGAACTACTGGCGGGCTTCCCCTTGCGCCCTGATGACCGCAATAAAGAGTTAATCACCCCGACGGGCGCGGCTATCCTCGCCGAGTTCGCAGAGCGCGACCCGTTGGGCGATATTCTGCCCGCGCCGCCCATGCGCCTGCGTAAAGTGGGCTACGGAGCGGGAAAGCGCGATACATGGATTCCCAACCTACTCCGCCTAATGGTGGGGGAGACC
>CAIJLM010000730.1 GCA_903821495.1 uncultured Chthonomonas sp.
CTCAACCTGCCATCCGTGCATTCACCCCTTCTCCCAGAATTGGGAGAAGGGGCAGGGGTTGAGGGCGGGGTGAGGTTATGTGAAGAAGCCCAACTCTGAACTCTTACCCGTAGTAGGTAGACAACTCCCCTCTTAGTCCGCTATACTACAAATGTTATTTCGTGCGTAGGTTAAGAAGAGAGGGTTCGTTGCTGTGAAGATAGTCGCTGTCAGAACCAAAGAGGAGTTTTCGCGTCTCGCTCCTGAATGGCAGGGGCTACAGGCGCGTTGCCCCGACATCACCCCGTTTCAGACGTGGGAGTGGAATACGACATGGGTGAAGCGCTTCCTGAAACGTAAACAGTTGCGCGTTCTGCTTTTTCGGCGGGAGAAGGATAACGCTCTCTGCGGAATAGCCCCGCTCTATCTCGATTGGCATCGCGGCTCTCCTCTCCTCAGTCTCAAGTGGCTAGGAACGGGAATCAGCGACTATCTTGGTCTGATTTCGCTTCCAGGCGAGGCGGAAGCGGTGACGAACGCCTTCTATCACTACCTAAGCCACTCGTATAAACGTTGGCATATCGCGGATTTACAGCAACTTCCACCCCGCTCTCCGCTTCTCGCCTCGCCTCCTCCGCCTCGTCTTCAAAGCCGACAGGTCGAACTCGAACCGTGCCCCTATCTACCTCTGCCAGAGACATGGGAGGGCTTTCTCGCTCCGTTAGGCAAGAAATTGCGCTCGAATCTTGGCTACTACGACCGCCTTCTTAGGCGCACATTTGAGAATGTGGAGTTTCTTCTTGCGGACGAGAGCCATCTTAAAGCGGGTATGGACGCTCTTTTTGAACTGCATCAACAGCGTTGGCGGTCTCGTTGGCTTCCGGGCGTTCTCGGCTCGCCCAGAGTGCAGGCGTTTCATAGGGAGTTAGCGGAGGTCTTTTTGGAGCGCGGCTGGTTGCGCCTCCACCTCTTAAAACTAGACGGGCGGGTTGAGTCGGCGCTCTACTGCTTCACCTATCACGATAAAACCTACTACTATCTTGGCGGATTTTCGCCCGCCCTCCATAAATTCAGCATCGGAACCCTGCTGAATGCGCGGGCTATCCAACAGGCTATTGAGGAGAAACACACGGTTTTCGACTTTCTACGAGGCAATGAGGAGTATAAATATCGCTGGAACCCGGAAGTTCCCTTCAATCAACAGCTACTCCTCACTCGCGCAGAATTTCCGGCGCGAATCGCGGGACAGGCAGGATTAGCCGTCCATCAAGTAGAACGTTATTTGGAACATAAGGCGAAAGCCTTCGCCGCAAAGCAGGGGCGCAAAAAAGAGAAAACTCCTTCCGATAAAACCCCCGCGCCGTAAGATAGAGAAAGCGAACCGCTCGAAATGCCGCTCCGTCGAACCCAACCTTTCCTTCGCCTCCTTATACTCTGCTGGGCGGGGGTATCTCTCACGGGGTGTCGCACGCGAAGTTTCCTCTCTACGAAGCAGGAGATTGCGCTCGGCAAGGAGGGGTCTCGGCAGATAGAGTCGGAGTATCGCGTAGATACCTCCTCAACAGATGCGGAGCGAGTGCGCCGTATCGGAATGAAACTGCTCCCTCACATTGATAAACGGGACGTGCCTTATAGTTTCAAAGTGCTAGAGGCGAATCAGGTGAACGCATTGGCGCTTCCGGGGGGACCGCTCTATGTGTTTCGCGGACTGCTGGATATGACCGACCCCGAAGACGATGACGCGCTCGCCTGTATTATTGGGCATGAGATAGGGCACATCAACGGTAGGCACGCGGCGCGGCAAATCTCCTCCGAACTTCTAACGGGGCTACTTATCTACGTAGGAGTTCCCGGCTCTACAAATCAGGAGTTAGCGCGTTTGGCTACAGGAGTTCTTTCGCTAAAGTACAGTCGTGAAGACGAACTCGACGCGGATAGGCGCGGCTTGAGCTACGCCCACTTTGCCGGCTATAACCCCGAAGGACTTATTCGCTTTTTCACGAAACTAGAGCGCATGGAGCGCAGGGTAGGCGGCGAAAAAAACGAATGGCTCCGCACTCATCCCCTGAACGCCTCCCGTATCGAACGAGTCAAAGTCCTTATAGAGAACCAAAACTATCGCTACGGGCAGTAATTACCGCCAATTAATCTTCGCGGAGACTCTCGTTTTTTACACATAGGGCGGATTGGCAACCCTATGCTATGGAGGCGTTAGGGGATGATAGATACATTTTGGTTGGGGGTTCTTCTCTGCTTTTCTTTAATTCCGCTTCCGCTCTCTATGGCTCCTTGGTATATAGCGCGGAACCACTTGAAGCGGAGCGAGCCAGGTAAGGCGCTCAAAATTTATCGTCGCTTGTATGCTGTATACCGCTATTTAGGTAAGGATTACCAAGCGTGCCTCAACTACTGTATAGGGGTCTGCCTCGCCTTATTAGGAGAGAGGCGGGAGGCGCAGGAGCATTTACAACTCGCACGGGCAAGGTGGGATACCTCTGTTCCCAGAGCGTGGCGTAATGACGCTAATCTGGCGAATGCTATTTCCGCTTATCTTTATGCGTTGGAGGGCGATATGGAAGCGGGGGAGCGCCTTGCTGAAATCGCTGTTTCCCAACTAAGCCCTAAATCTCATCATGCGCCAACAGTCAATCTCTATGCTGGCGCGGCTTTTCTTTACGCCGAGCGGTTTCAAGAGGCGGAAGCCCAGTTGAACCAGGCGCTGGAACACTCTAAGACAGACAAGGGGACAAAAGCGAACGTTTACGGCTGGCTTGGCGCTTCCGCGTTTTATCAGAGGCGTTTCGCCGACGCTTTCGCGCACACCCTTCTAGCGGAGAAGTGCGACGACGCATCCCACGCCATTCTGACTTCAATTCTCCCCGGTCGCATAGTAGCGGCTGTTGAGTTGGGCAACCTGACATTAGCGCAACAGGCGGCGGCGAAACTGCTTCCGCTCATGCACCAGTTAGAGGAGTCGCAACGGAACCCTTCTTATCGGGCGCTCTCTACACTGGCTCTGGCGCAGGGCGACCTTGACCGCGCCCTGGATTATGCGGAACGCGCTTATAACGGGCACGCTTCGACACGCGAACAAGCAAACTCCCTTTTTTTACAGGCGAGCGTCTATATGCAACGCAAAAACTACGTCCGCGCCCTTCAGATGATTCAAGAGGCGGAAACCTACCCCAATTTTACGTTGTATCGCGAACGATTGGTAAATTTGCGCCACGTTATAGAAGCCGTTGGAACGGTAAAAGTAAACGCGGATCTAGGTCAAACCCTCAACCAACTAACTTGATTACTCCCCCTACCGTGTGCAGAAAGGAGCCTTTCTAATGCGTCTTGATAACTCCGGCGTAAGTCGCCGAACCGTGCTAAAAGGGATGGCGATAGGCGCCGTTTCTCGCGAAGCGAGTAGCCTGCTCGCCGCCGCTTCTCCCAACCATACCGTAAAACTGCCCCGCGCCACTCCCGAAAGTCAGGGTGTCGCTTCGGAGGGAGTACGCGCCTTCGTGGAGGGCGTGGAGAAGAAGGTCGGCGGACTGCACAGTTTTATGCTACTTAGGCGCGGGCAGGTTGTCGCGGAGGCGTGGTGGAATCCCTACGCCCCCCAGCATCCTCACGTACTCTTCTCCCTCAGCAAAAGTTTCACCTCGACGGCGGTAGGGCTTGCTGTGTATGACGGCATACTCTCCGTCGAAGACTCCGTCACGCGCTTCTTCCGCAGTAGCCTCCCCTCTAGCGTTAGCCCGAACCTCGCCGCTATGCGCGTGAAGCACCTCCTCACCATGAACACCGGACACGACAAGGACGCGACGGGCGGAACCGTCAGCAACCCCGATGGCGACTGGGTGAAGGGGTTTCTATCGCTTCCTGTGGAGCATGAGCCGGGGACGAAGTTCGTCTACAACAGCGCGGCGACCTATATGCTCTCCGCCATTGTGCAGAAGGTGACGGGCAGAACGGTTCTGGACTACCTTACGCCTCGACTCTTCACTCCGTTGGGTATCGAAGGTCAGACGTGGGAGACCTGCCCCAAAGGAATCAATACGGGCGGGTGGGGCTTGAAGGTGAAGACGGAGGACATCGCTCGGTTCGGGCAGTTCTACCTGCAAAAAGGCGAGTGGCAGGGCAAGCAAATTGTTCCGCAGAAGTGGGTGGCGAAAGCGACCTCGAAAGTCGTGCCTAACGGCGACCCCGCCACCGGAAGCGACTGGAATCAGGGCTACGGCTACCAGTTCTGGCAGTGTACGCACGGCGCTTTTCGAGGCGACGGCGCGTTCGGGCAGTACTGCATCGTGATGCCTGAGCAGGACGCGGTTCTCGCTATCACCAGCGGCGTGGGCGATATGCAGGCGGTTCTCACGCAGGTCTGGGAACACCTCTTGCCCGCCATGAAGTCCGAGGCGCTCCCTGAAGCGGGCGGCGACCTCAAGCGACAACTCGCCAACCTCTCTGTTCGTCCGCCATCAGGCAAAGCGGACTCTCCGACTGCAAAGCGCGTCTCCGGCAAAACCTATCGCTTCGAGACGAACAGTCAAAAAATAGAGTCCCTCACGCTCACCCTGGAGGGTAAACGCGCCACGCTGGTTCTTAGGGATGAGAAGGGCGAACACTCCTTCGCGTGCGGCGGAGACTCGTGGGTGAAGAGTATGACCGCTCTTCACGCGGATGCGCCGCAAAAGTCGGCGCTATGGGGCGTCTGGACGGACGAGGATACCTACGTCATTAAGAACTGCCTCTATGAGACTCCGTTCCTCTCCACCATTACGTGCAAGTTCGCAGGGGAGCAGGTCGCCTTGAGGATGGGGATGAACGTAGGTTTCGGGCAGACGCAACAGGAGACCATTTTCGGGCGATTGGGGTAAAGGGAAACGGGGCGTACAGAGGGCGTTTCCCTGCCTAGTTCAGGGGGGCGTGGCGTATCTGTACGCCTTGAATCGCCCTCTCTAGCTCTTGTTGCGCTTGTGGATGCGCCTCTTCGGAGGAGCTGACGATGAGCGCAATAGACTCTCCATACGCCGAAATAACGCACGCCTCCACCACCTTATCCCCCTCCTTCTCTTGAATACGAACTGCGGGAAACGAGCCTACCTGCAAAACCCGCCGCTGAGTCTGCGCCTGTAGCAACTCTTGGAGGAGGACACGCGCCTTATCCGAGATTTGAAAACTATCGATCAAGACGAGGTTCGCGCCAGAGGGCAGGAGAAAGCCACTCTCCTCCTGCTTCCAGTCGGCGGGTATCTCAATATGCCACCAAGGGTTTTGGGCGTGTAGCGTTATGGAAATCAGTTTAGGCGCGTTCCACTGCCGAACCCCGCAAAACGCCCCGAACGCCACCGTAAGCGCCACTGCGAGATTCAAAAGCGTTTCGCGCCTCTGACTATAGGGGCGGTCATCCAAAATCTCAGGGGTCAGGAAGAGAGCGACTATCGCGCCGCCCGCCAGCCCTCCTATGTGCGCCCAGTTATCCACCTGTTTGAGCGTGAAGCCGATAGCGAGGTTGACAGCCGCCATGGTAAGGAGTTGGGAGAGAATGCGAGAGCGGGCTTTTTCGGGAATCCTATCGCGGTAGCGTAATGGAAACACTAGCCCCGCGCCCACCAGCCCGAAAATCGCGCCCGAAGCCCCCAAAGAGGGGATAGGAGAGCGCCAGTAGCTCACCATGAAACTGATAACCCCCGCAAATAGATAGACGAGAAGATAGCGCCGTGATCCGTACAGCCTCTCCATCGAAAAACCAAACCAGTAGAGCGATAAGCCATTCACCAGCAGATGCTCCACGCTCCCATGCAGAAAAATCGGCGTGACGAAACGCCACCACTCGCCCGCCAGAATTCGCGAGTTCTCCTTCGCCCCGAATAGCGAAGCGACGGAACTCACATCTCCCCGCCCCGCTCGCCACATAGACGCGAAGACAACCACATTTATAAGGAGGATGAGAATGGAACAGAGGGGAAGCGGCTGTTCCGTCTCCTCTGTCTCTCCTTTTCGCTTTGAGGTCATGCGCCCTTTTTCTCGCTTTTCACTATGCACTGTCGTTTCTCGACCTCCTCTGCGTCTCTCAACTAAATAGGCGGCTAGCGCCCTATTGACGTTTAGACAACTTGTGTAGGCGTTTTTGGTCCTGTTTTTCGCCTTGTAGAAGGAGTGCGGAAC
>CAIJLM010000731.1 GCA_903821495.1 uncultured Chthonomonas sp.
CCACGACTCCAGCCCCCTACTCCGACCTGCCGTTCACTCTGGAGATGAGCATAGGTAGTAGCTACGTAGAGAACTGAGATGAGCCTTTGGAAGCCAATGCGGACGCGAAGAACTCAACGAGGGTTTGGCGATACCTCTCCTGTTCGCTCTGATGAATGCTAATATGGTAGGACTGATTGAGAATGTGGAGTTGTTTGGGGGCGAGCGCCGCGCTGTAGAGCGCGTAAGCGTCGTTTACCGAAATGACTCTGTCTTTCGCGCCATGAAACATCAGAACGGGGCGCGGGGCTATCTGCGCGATAACCGCTTGCGGCGAGAGCGCTTTCGGGTCTATCGGAAGCCAACGCCCGCCGTAATGGGTCACGCTCTCCTCAAAAAGCGAAGCCAAACCCCGCGCCAACAGTTTGGAGCGCTGATGAATGGCGCTCTCTAGCGTCGCGAAAGCCCCATGCGTCGCGACGGCTTCTATACGAGGCTCCTGCGCCGCCGTAAGAATAGCCACCGCGCCCCCCATCGAATGACCGTACACGCCGAGCGAAAGCGAAGCCATTTCAGCGCGTTGCATCAGGTAGTCCGTCGCGCCTAGCAGGTCTTGCGTCTCAAACGAACCTATCCCCGATACCTCCCCCTCGCTTCTCCCTAACGCCCGAAAGTCGAACATCAGAACGTGAAACCCCGCCTCATGAAGCCATCGGGCGCGGCTAAGAGTCTCCATGCGCGTACCCGGATGCCCATGACACAGTATCACGCCGCCCTTCGCCTCCTCCGCAGAAACAAACCACCCGCTCAGGCGCAAGCCATCTCTCGAAAGAAACTCCGCCTCTTGAAAGGGAAACGCTTCGCTTGCGCGTAGGTAGACAGGCAGACGGGGCGGGTGTGTAGCGAAACGAGCGAAGAGGTATCCCGCCCCCGCCACTCCTAAACTTGTGATTTTATGACCGACTGTTTTCGGCTTTTTCATCTCCCCTACCCTCCTGATAAAATTGGCGGTCTAGCCTGCCTCTTTATCATTTCCACGCCTCCCGCCGATACAAGAAGCAAGAGAAACCGCATTCCGAAGGAGCCGCCCTCGATTGAAAGACGCCTATCGTATTGTCAAAACACACGCCCTAACGCCCCGACAAACCCTCGAAGCGGAACAACTCGCGCAGGTTTGCAGGGAGCGCGACGGGTTAGCGGAGTTGCCGCTATTCATGGAACCCGCGCAAACCGCCGACGAATCCAACCAGATATTATGTTACGAAGGCGAGGCGCTGATTGGTTTCATAAGCCTCTTTAGCCTCGCTCCTGCCGACGAAATCGAAGCGGTTGGCATGACGCATCCCGACCACAGACGCAAAGGAGCGGGAAGGGCGCTTGTCGAGGCGACAAAAGCCGAATGTCGGCTACGTGGCGGAGATACCTTTCTACTCGTCTGTCTGGGCGCGTTCCCCGTTGGCGCGATATTCGCGGAGACGATAGGCGGAACGTATCGCTTCTCAGAATATCGGATGGAGTTGAATCCCGCTCTCTTCACGCCCTACACTCCCCAAAACGAGGCTCTCCTGCTTCAATCCGCCGATGTTCAAGACTTGGATGGGTTGGCTTCCATTCAGGCGGCGGCTTTCGGGAGCGGAGAGGAGGAGGGGCGGAGAACGCTGGCTAAGTGGCTTGAAGAACCCAACCAACGCTTCACGCTTGGCTTGCTGAATGGCGAAGCGGCGGGTATGCTGAGAGTATCGACGTTCGGAACGCCCCCCGATGCCCGCGTCGCCTATATCTGTTCGTTTGGCGTGCTACCCGCCTATCAAGGGCGCGGCTACGGGCGGCAAATCCTATCGAAAACGGCGGGGGCGTTATTAGCGGAAGGCTTGGAGTCTATCCGAATTGAGGTGAATGTTGAGAACAGCAACGCGCTCTCCCTCTATAAATCGTGCGGATTCGAGGAGATAAGCGAGTATCGGTACTACGAGATTACGGCGTAAACCCTCTAGGGTGTCATCACCTCATGCGTCTTCTTGTTTTTAATAGAGGGAGATTGCAGTAACGCCTGACACTCCTTGTAGAGTTTCGGAGCCTCCGCGTTGCTCTTATCCTCCGCCATAAGCAGGGTCAGGTGGCGCGAAGCGGCGGCGTAGTCGGTCTCCTCCATGCAGACCTTCGCAAGCTTCAGGCGGGTGTCCTTGCGCTCTTGAATCGCTGTGGGGGTGTCCGGCGGCGTGTTCAGCAGGCGGTTCTCAAGGTGGCTCTTCTCACGGTAGATTCGGGCGATACGCTGGAACTCTGCGAGGGTCTTATCCCCTTCCGCTTTTCTGCCCAAACGAATATAGGTCTGCCCCAAGTAGAGGTAGGTCTTGTTCTCCGCGACCCCCAGTTTCATCACCTTCTCCAGTTCGCCTACCGCCTTTTCCGGCTTATCCTGCCGAAAATAGAGAATACCTAGCGCAAGATGCACTCCGGGATTCTCTGGAACCTTCGCAAGCACGCCTTTAAGTTCTACTTCCGCCGTAGCGAAGGCTTCCGCTGTGTTCGCCTCCTCCGCGAGAGCGCGTCCTAGCAGGTAGTGAGTCTCCATATCGTTAGGGGCGACCTGTATAATATGACGGTAGACCTGCTCCGCGTCCGCAAATTTCGAGAAAAAGAGTAGGGAGTAGCCGTAAGATTTGAGGTAGTCTATGTTGTCTGGAGCCGCCTTCGTCAGCTTCTGCAACACCTCCAGCTTCTTATCGTACTGCGAGAGTTTGCCGTAAGTCAGGGCGAGTAGGTACTGCGACGCATAGTCTTTAGGGTTCAGCTCTACAGCGCGGCTAAGGTGCGTAACCGCCTTCTCGTCGTAGTTGTACTTCTCGTAGAGGCAACCGAGAGTGTAGTGCGCGTAGGAGTTATTGGGAGCCAGTTTAAGGGCGGTGTTGAGTTGGATTTCCGCCTCCTGCGGCTTCTCCAGCCGCGCAAACTCTGTGCCGAGCATAGAGAAGGTGGCGGAAGAGTTTGGGTTCAGGGCGGCGGAACGCGCCAACGCCTTCATCGCTTCGCCATGCTGTCCTGCCAGCGAGAGTTTGGAGCCGAGCCAGTACATCACCTCCGGGTCCCAATCGCGCTTCTTCGCTAGCTCCTGTAGTTCCGGTAATGTGGCGACGATGAGGTGTTCCCGCATCTTCTTTTCGCTAGAGGCGGCTTGCCAGTTCGCGAGAACTACAGTCACTGTAGCCGCCCCAACCAGAAGCGCCCCCCAAATTAAGAGCCGTTTGAGTAGTCCTGCCTTCTTCATCACTTCCCCTTCCCTGTTTCCGTTACGCCCTGTCCCTCCACAAGAGTCAGGAAGCGGTCTCCTACGATGTTCGTCAATGTCTGCCGCAAGCCGCTAGTCCAACGAACCTCTATCTTGTCCGCCTGTTTCGCGCTTCCCAAGCCGATATGCACTCGAATATCGTGGCTCGAAAGAAAACTGCCCGTCGGCGAAACATCCTGCCGCCAGCGTCTCCCTCCCGCCTCAATCATCAAGATAGCGCCAATAGCGTCGCGGTTACTCTTCGTTCCCTGCAATTTGAGCGTCAAGAAGTGGTTCGCGTTCTTCACATTGTTTTGGAGAAGCAGGGTTCGCCCCTCAACATCCATAATCAGCGCCGAGAGCCGTCCGCTATTATCAATATCCCCTACCGCCAACCCGCGCCCTACAATGGGAGTCTGGAAGACGGCTCCCGCCGTTTTCGTCGCCTCTTCAAAGCGTCCGCCGCCTACATTATGGAACAGTTGCGGAATTTGCCGATAGTTCGTTGTTCTGTCCGTCTTCGCGATATTGTCTACCGCATGACCATTGACGCACATCAAATCGAGTTTGCCGTCGTTGTCGTAGTCCAAAAACTTGATTCCAAAGCCGACATAAGGCTCAGAGGCAAGCCCGATATTCGCGGTGTAGCAGATGTCCGCGAACAAATCCGGGGCTTTCTGCTTATAGAGGCTCGTCACCTGATGCTGATAGGTTGTCACCACAAATTCGAGTTTGCCGCACTGGTCGTAGTCGCCCCAGTCAATCCCCATACCCGCATGGGCAAGCCCCGTCACCCCTACGTCCGTACCGCTCGTGGGTCCGATGTTCTTGAAGTAGCCGTTCCCCTGATTTTTGAACAGGTCGCCGGGCAGTTGGTCGTCCGCTATCGCAATGTCCATCCATCCATCCCCATCAAAGTCCGCTATCGCCAAGCCTAGCGCGTTCCCGCTCGCCGTATCTAGTCCCCGCTTTTTGGTCTCGTCGGTGAAGGTTCCGTTGCGGTTATTATGAAACAAGACAGGCTTTTCCGGCTCGTAGTTGGTGGGGCCACACGTAGACATTACGCCCCCTTGCAGACAGAACTTCGTACTTTTTTCGGTGTAGAACTGCACGTAGTTCGCAACCACTAAATCGAGATAGCCGTCGTTATCAATATCCACAAAGCAGGCGCTCGTCTCCCACAGTTTCGTGTTGATACCCGCCTCTTTCGTCACTTCGCGGAACTTCCCGCCTTCATTGTGATAGAGGGCGCAACAGCGATACCCGCTAATAAACAGGTCGGGCTTACCGTCGTTATCGTAGTCGCCCACTGCGGCTCCCTGCCATGTTCCGCCCTCCTGCCGTATCCCGCTCTGCGCTGTGACATCGGTGAAGGTTCCATTTCCGTTGTTCTTAAACAGAAGGACTTGCGCGGGTCCCACAAGGAGAACATCTTGCCAGCCATCGCCATCGAAATCGAGGAACGCGCACCCGCCGCCGAGCGTCTCAAGAGCGGTAAGAGGGCTTTTTCCGTTATGCCCTAGCGTCAGGTTCACGCCCGCCCTCTGCGATATATCAATAAAAGTGTCGTTCGGTGAAGCCACCGCAGTGGGCGCAGTAGCGACGGAAGTGGCGGGCAAAATGGGAGGCTTGCTCTCTTTATGGCATCCTCCGCCCATTACGCACAAGAAGAGGATAAGTAGGAGTAGTTTTCGTGTCATGGAGCGCCTTTTCGCATCATTGGGAGTGTTGCAGGGCGGAGCGTGTTGTCGCCTTCGCGCAGTTCGTAGAGTCTATCGCTCGCCCACTTGCCTTTGAGGGTTTGGCGAAGTCCGGATGTCCAGCGAACCTCTATTTCGTTGAACTCCGCTCTATCGCCCAAGCCAAAGTGGAGGCGCGGGTCGCTAGAGGAGAGGTAACTGCCTCCGCTCTTCCTGTCTTGCAACAGCGTGGTAGAGCCAGCCTTGAGCCAGACTCGCGCCCCAATTCCGTCGCGGTTCGACTTCACGCCGACGAGTTGGAGCGTTACGAAATGGTTGCGGTTGGCGGCGGTATTGTGTAGCAGGAGAGGAGCACCGTCGTTATTGCTAACAAGTATATCCACCTTGCCGTCGTTGTCGTAGTCGCCAAAAGCGACTCCCCGCGCCGTGTGCAGAAGCGCGAAAGGAGCGCCCGCCTCTTTTGTCGCCTCGTGAAACTTGCCGTTACGCTCGTTATGAAAAAGTTGGTTTGGCTGTAGATACCGCTCATCCGTTGTGGACTTCTCCACCTCTGGGTAGACATGACCGTTCGCAAGAAAAATATCGAGCCAACCGTCGTTATCGTAGTCTATAAACCCCGCCCCAAAGCCTAGATAGGGGAACCCCGCGTCGCCAATGCCGCTAGGCGCGGAGACCTCCGTATAGAAGCCGCCTCTCCGCCCCTGCCAAAGGTGGTCGGGACGCTTCGACCAGTCAGCGACAAAAAGCCCCGGTATCCCTTCGTTCCTATAGTCGCCAAAATCTATGCCCATTGAGGCGATAGAGGCTCCGTCGGTCTGCGCGAAGGCGACGCCTGCGGCGGAGGCGACATTGGTGAACGTTCCATTTTTGTTGTTTCGGAAGAGCCAGTTCTCTACGCCGTCGTTACCCACAAATATATCTGTCCAGCCGTCGTCGTCTACGTCGCAGGTGATGGCGGAGAGGGCTTTCCCTGTCGGAATATAGACCCCCGCTCGCTTAGTTACGTTGGTAAACGTTCCGTCTCTGTTCTGATGAAACAGAAGGCTCGCCGTTCCAGAGTAGGCGGAGGGCGGACAGTTTGAGGTGATGTCATTCGCGAGTTTGCAGTAGCGTAGCCCGTCTATACGGTACTTGACATAGGTGCAGACGAAGAGGTCGAGCCTTCCGTCGTGGTCGTAGTCCAGCCAGACTGCGCCCAGATCGGAGAGCACACGTCTGAACTCCAGTCAC
>CAIJLM010000732.1 GCA_903821495.1 uncultured Chthonomonas sp.
CGCTTTTCATCAAAGAGGTGAGCGTAAGATATATCTCGCCCAACGCCCCGGGCTATATCTACGGGACTGTCGAAAAAAACAAAATCCGCCTGACAGCGAACAACGAGGAGACCGCCTGTAAAAACAGAATCCGCCTCCTGCTTATCGACGTTGCGTTCGACCCGCTACGGGGTCCCCGCTATGCTTTAAGCCTCTTAGAAGAGCTTGCCAAAGAGATGACCGCAGAGCGCGAATTTATGTTCAAGGTGAGAAGCGACCCGAACGCAGGTCAACCCTCCAGAGCGAAAGCGACGGAGATAGAAGAGGACGAAGAGGAGACAGGGAGCCTAGACCCGCTTATTCCCTACTGGAAACCTAGCGTGGCGGAGACCGACAGCCTTGCGAAAGACGATACCACCCTAGAGCGCGCCTACAGCGCCAATATGAGGTATGAACGCTGTCTCCTAGAGGCGCGTATCAACGTCTACGACGATACAATTCAAGAGTTGACCAATAGGGAAAAAACCATCTACTATCAGCTCGCCTCCTTCATTCGCTATATAGAGCAGTGGGACGAAACGGCGCGTTTTAACGATGAGAGCGACCAGGCGCTTATCAATGACCTCTTCGAGGATACGGTTTTCGATATGGAGTGGGTGCAGAGTCGACTGGAGAAACTCCAAAACGACCTTAGCCTAAACGACCTAAACGACCTGCAACGTCGCCTACGCGATGGCGACTTTAAAGAAGGGCTTCCTCGTAGCGCAAGCGGCGACATAGACTTCACCCCTTTCGCTCCCCTAGAACGAAGAATTGAGAGCAGATTGCGCCAAGTGGACACAACGAGCCGCCAATCGATGTCCGGTATCTCGGTACTGGGTATGCTGGCGGAAATGGGGAGAGGGCGGGAGACGAGCGACCCAGCGAAACTCTCAGGGCTATGCGAAGCCCTCACGCGGGAAGGTCGCCCTCTGCTTAACCTGCAACTCGGAACCCCCGGCTACGAGGAGATAGTGCCACGTTTCCCCACCACCACCTTTGTTTGGCAGTCGCTTGCCTACCGTGAAGCCGACAAAGAACTCTATGAGGCGTTTCAGAGAGGAATGACCTCCGCCACCGTCTCCCTATCGGAAGCGCTTAGAACGAACGAGGGCGCGAGGTCCACCCAACACGATGACCCCGGCGTTATCGCCAACCTCTTCGTGCGCGGCGCGTTTCCCTCTCGTATCATCAGCGGATATGAGGTTGCAGGGAGACGTAACATTCTCTTCCCGCCGGACGTTCGCAACCAAGCCACACCCTTTACCCAGAAAACCATCTCTCTGGTACAACCGCCCGAACTCATTGATAAGGCGAAAACCCTGCTTTTGGTGGCGGAAGCCCTGCGTTCACGCCCGAAAGAGGGGTGGGAGGGAATCGATATTCAGTGGGATGGAAATACCCATATCTTCACCTACCAACTTTGTAGCGAGGAGGGGGAAGACCGAATCACCTATCCCAATACCGACCTCCAACGGGCGGCGCTTGTGCTAGTGCGGTATGACAATAGCGTCGACTATCTCGATTCAAAACTGAACGAGATGAGCCACCCGCGCCTTAGCAACAATGAGGGCTACATTATTCATGTTATCACCGACCACGCCAGAAAGCTGAAAGCCCGTATCAACGCCAAACAGGAGACGGGCTACTTCGCCCCTCTCGATTTCGATGGGCTGAACTTTCGCGACGTGATTGATAGGTACATGGACTGGCTTTTAGAGCGCTACAAAGACCTCAGCGCCGCCGACAAAACCGAGATGCACCTCTGGGCGAGGTACGACGAGAACGACGAGGTGTGGCGTTGCGCGAAGTGCGAGCGTTCGCAAGGTCAAGAGCGCCCTCGCCTCAAGGATAGCTGCATCAATAAAGAGTGCCTCTCCCACATCACGCGGGGTGGCAGTTCATTATAAACAAGGAGAACTTCAGTGAGATACTACTCCAACGATTGGGTCTATACGGCGGGCGCTATCAGCGGTAAAGGGGCGAACACAAAGACGAGAGTCACTGGAAACGAGGGGCTTGCCAAAGGGATTACCTTTCTGCTTCCTCTGCTCATTTTTGGGCTACTCTACCTGTTTTTAGGAAAAAAAGACGACCCGAAACAGGCGACAGCGCTTGTTATAAGCGGCTCTAGTTCGGGAACGGGTTGCGTTTTTACCGCAGATGGGTACATACTGACGAACCGCCACGTTATTTCGGACACGAGTAAAATTCGCGTTCTGATAGGGAGCGGAACGCAGAAGCAGCAGTCCTTTCAGGCGCGGCTAGTGCAAAAAGGAGAGGCGAGCGGCGCTACCGCTACCACCTTGTCGGAGTTCCTCAAACAACTCCCCAATGACTTCGCCATCCTCAAAGTTGAGGCGAAAGACCTCTCCTACTTTCGGCTTGCGGACGACAGTCAGCGTCCGCGCTCTGGTCTAAAAGTGAGCGCTATCGGGTACGGGGCGACGATGATACAGGGAAGCGACGCAAAGGGCCCCAGTCAAGAGACTCCTACAGGCGTTCTCTCCGGCTTTCTTCCCAATGAGGGGGAACAGCGTCTGTATATTCACACCTGCACCATCCAAAAAGGGTTCAGCGGGGGCCCCCTCATAGACGAACAGGGGAGGCTACTAGGTATCAACACCGCCTCCGTTCCTGATGACATCGGCAACAACAAGCAGGTAGCCATCCCCATTAGCACGTTTAAGGCTACTCTCAACTCCTTTATCAAGGGAAGCGGACATTAGTAATGAGCGAACAAGAGAGAGCCTGTGTCTGCCATATCTGCGGCGAAAAATACGACGAAAAGGACGAGAGCGTCCAGTACTGCACCCACTGCGGCTGGTCGTTAGGGTATCTCTCCGCCTCTGTAACGCCTAACCCTATACCTCTAGTGGGACAGAGCGCCACAACCTGCACTCTCCTACTGGAACACAGGGGTACGGGGCGAGTCTCAGTCGCCCTTATAGACCTTCCCGAAGGCGTGCAAGCCACGCAAAGCGTCGACTCCTATCAACCTCTCTCCGCCCAAAAGCCCCGTTTGGAGTGGCGCTTTCAGGCATCCGCGGAGTTGACGCCGGGGGAGGAGGAGTTTGTCTTCTATATAGACGCGAATACAACTCAGGAGGCTCCCGAAAACAGCGGGGGCGAGGTCTATCGCCCCGCCGACCTCGCAGTGCAGTCTCATATCGCGGTGCGCGTCCCGCTTCTGCGGCAACGCTTGGGGCCCATCTTTGTTCTCAATGAGACCCTTCTCTTCCGTAGCCCCCGCCAAAATCAGTTTCTCTATCTGAAAAACGATGGGGATGCGCCTGACGAACTGACTTTAGAAGTGGTTGAGGGCGATTTTCGGATAGAGTTCCCCGATGCGGGGCTAAAGAGCAAGGATACGCTCACGATAGAGCCGCATGAGAGGCTTCAAATCGCTATTATGCCCCCTGCCCTAGAGAGGGGTAAAGAGATATATAGGGGCAGAATCCGCGTCTCAGGAAAAGGCGTCGCCAAATCGCAGGAGGCGCTTCTCTTTGCACTCTACCCCAAGCCTCTGGAAAAACCGACGGAGCGCTGGATTATCGGTATAGACTTCGGAACGTACAAGAGCGCCGTCTATGTGATAGACAACCTCAACGCGCCCGACGACCTCATCCAAGTCACATGGGACGATAGAGGAACTACGCGCTACAAACTGCCTTCGGTGGTGATGTACCCGCCATCGGGCGGACTGCCGCGCTTCGCTTGGCAAGTCCCCTCTACCGTTACAAGCGACTCTCTCGTGGTACGCTCTATGAAGAGCCAACTCTATCAGGATAATACTTATGAGCATGAGGCTACGGGGCGCGTCTATAGTTCGCTAGATGTGGCGACTCACTTTCTTACCTTCCTCTATCGGCAACTACGCGCCAACCCCATCTTTCAAGGCGAAGACCCTTTTCAAAACGCCCGAATTGTGATGAGCCTGCCTGTTTTAGACGACCAACTACAGTTCCAACTGCAAAAAGAGAAGACGCTTCTCGCAGCGAAACAGGCGGGTTTCCCTGAACGCATTGAGACTATCTCCGAGCCTGAAGCCGCCGCCATAGATTTTCTTTATCACTATGAGCAGTTCGGTATGCACGACCTGCAAGATGGCGACTGTATCTGCGTGTTCGACTCAGGCGCTGGCACTACTGACATCTGTATTTTGAAGGTCTTCCTCTCGGACGGCGCGCCGAGGTTTGAGCGCCTTCTACGGCTGGGCTTTCCTATTGGAGGCGACCTTGTAGACGCGCTTCTCGCCGAGCATATGGCGTTGCAACGAACAGGAGATGAGTACGGCGTTACAGACGATTCCTTTGTCGGGGTCATTCGCACAACCAAAGAGAAACTCCAGTTTCCCGATGACGAAAGCAAGATAGACAACGACGACAAAAAGACGCTCGCGACACCCTACTTTGGCGAGGGCGCGGCTATTACGTGGGGGCTACTTGCCAATCTTTATGAACCTTATGTTCAGATGATGTTAGAGACAGGGGTTCCCGCCGATGCAACCTACCCCGAATTCGTTCCACAAGAGGAGGATGGCGATAGGGGTTTCGAGTGGCGCCGCGCGGCGTTCCAAAAAGCCTACCCTTCGTTACGTGAAAAGATGCAGGGCTTCAATGGCAAAATAAAGTGGCTATGCCTCACAGGAGGAGGCACTTTTATTCCCTGTGTGGTGAATCGACTTCTGGATATGTTCAGTAGTTCTCAGTACACTCCGCAATTTTTTCGTATTAACGCGGAGCAGACGGAACCTGCGCCCCTCTTCACCATGAATGTAGCGCGTGGAGCCACCCTTAGTCCTCTCGTAGACTCAAGCGATCTCTTTCCATTCACCATATCTCTGCGTTTTGAATCGCCGTCTAATACGCCCAGAACGCACACTATGATAG
>CAIJLM010000733.1 GCA_903821495.1 uncultured Chthonomonas sp.
CCGGGGTCGTCTTGATGAACAATCGTCTCTTCCGAGCGATAGGTGCGTTGACGGGCGCGTTCAGCGATATACAGAAGCATATCCTGCGCGAGTCCGTTGAAGAGTTCGATTTGGTTGAGGGTTTCAACATCTACTGCCATGAGGTTCGCCTCGCTTTTTAGAAAAGCATATTTTGAAATTATAGTGTTTCCTTAACACGTTTGTCAAGAGGGAGAGCAATTTTATCCGCGCCCCTATGCTAATGAGTTGTAACGTTTTTCAATAACTGCAAGGAGAGACGATTTTGAAAATACTGGTTTTGTGGGAAGAGGGTTTCCCCTTCGTGGATACCTGTTCCTTAACTCAAGAGAGTTTGACGGGACTCGCTAAAAGCGGCGATACGCTTCAGTTTTCAGGAGCCGCCAGCCTCGCCGAAGCGCTCGACCCCGCGACGACAATTTTCGTAACGCCCTACGGTTCGGCGTTTCCTAAAGAGGCGTGGAGCGCGATTTACGACTTCCTCGACAAGGGCGGGCGGTGGCTGAATATCGGCGGCTCTCCCCTCTCGCGCCCTGTGCGCCGAAACAGAGACGGAAGCTGGTTTGTGGAAGCGTCCCAAACCTCCTTCACGAAACAGCTGCTCATCAATCAAGCCTTTCCCGTCAATCACGGCTACGTTGAGAATAAGGGCGCTGGGGCATGGATGGGCGGCATAATGAGTTATGAGTATTACGACGATGACGGCGAGGTTTTAGATGTTGAATACGGCGCGCCGAACCTAGACTACCACAAATCATGGACGCTACAACCGCGCTTCACGGATACCCGCGACTTCAACCATGAGCATGGCACGGGCGGCTCACGCGATGCGAAGATAGAGACGCTCCTGTATGGAATGAGAGGCAGACGCGCCATCGCCGCCCCGATTGTCTGCATTGACCGTCTGTTAGGGCGTTTCGCGGGCGGACGCTGGGTTCTCGTGAATGCGGAGTTGAACTCTGCGCCAGAGCCGGAACTGCTCAAAATGTTAGTAGAGCATACTGCGCTTGGCGCGGTGGACATGGAGCCGCGTCCCACCTTCGCCACCTTCTACGAGGGAGAACAGCCCTCCCTCACACTACGCCTCAAGGGGGGACATACCACGGGAGCGGGAACCGTCGCCGCGACGGTCAGGGAGGCGGACGGGCGCTTCATAGGAAAGAGCGAGGTCTCCGTCACACTAGGAGAGTACGCCACCCACGCCCGCATTAGCCTCAACGGAATGACATTCGCGCCCGGCTACTACGAAGTCTCCTGCGAACTAAGCGTCCCAAGCGCGAATCTCAACGTCAAGCGCGTGACGGGCTTCTGGGTCTATGACGAGGCTTATCTTACGACAGCGAGTCCGTTCAGCGTCAACCGCGACTACTTTGCGCGCGATGGCAAGCCCTATCCCATTATGGGAACGACCTATATGGCGGGAGACACGCATCGCAAATTCCTGCTAGAGCCGAATCCCGCCGTCTGGGAGCGCGACTTCGCAAGCATGAAAGAGGCGGGAGTCAACTGGATTCGCACCGGGGTATGGACATCGTGGAAGCGGTATATGCTCGACCCGGGAGCGATGGAGGAAGGCGTTCTACGCGCCTTCACCGCCTTCCTGCTGACGGCGCGAAAGCACGATATACCCATCACCTTCAACTTCTTCGCCTTCTGGCCCGAAGAGTGGGGAGGAGTGAACCCCTATCTCGACCCGCGCTCCCTGCAAGCGCAGAGCGAGTTTGTCGCCGCCTTCACGCAACGCTTCGCGAAGGTTCCCGACCTCAGTTGGGACTTCATCAACGAACCGTCCGCGACCTCTCCTGAGCGATGCTGGTCTATGCGCCCGAACTACGACGCTTACGAGCGAAAGGCGTGGCAGGCGTGGCTACAGCGGCGCGAAGGCGACTTCTCGGCGGAGGAGGCGCAGGCGCAAGACTCGGCGGACGTGTGGCGCGAACGATGGAGACTCTCCGGCAATGAGGCTCTCTCGCTTCCCGCGCTCCCCGATTTTCAGGATATGCACATCTTTCAAGGGACGCACCCCCTCCGCGCCCTCGATTTCAAACTATTCGCGCAGGAGGTCTTCGCAAACTGGACTCGCGAAATGGTCAAGGTGGTTCGCGCCAACCAGAACCCGCAACAACTGGTGACGGTGGGGCAGGACGAGGGCGGCATCTGGGATAGACCGAACACCCACTTCTACGCCTCTGCGGTGGACTTCACCGCGAACCATACGTGGTGGCAGAACGACGATTTGTTGTGGGACTCCGTTATCACAAAGACCCCGAACAAGCCTAACGTCTCGCAGGAGACGGGCGTTATGTTCTATGAAAAGGCGGACGGCGGGTACTGGCGTTCGCCTGAGAATGCGGCGCGACTTCTGGCGCGAAAACTGGCGTGGAGTTTCGCGGGAGGGGGCGCAGGCGCGATTCAGTGGCTCTGGAACACCAATATCTACATGGATAGCGACAACGAGGTAGGTATAGGCTTCCATCGCGCCGACGGAACCGAGAAGCCTGAACTCGACTCGTTCCGCAGTATCGCGCAGTTCGTGCAGGAGAACGCCGAGCGTTTCCAAGACCGCAAACTGGAAGAGGTCTGCCTTGTGATTCCGCACTCTAGCGTCTTTATGACACGCGGCTTCGGAGACGTAGCGACCCGTCGCGCCGTCCGAACTTTGGAAACGAACATGGGGGTTCCGGTTCGCGCCGTCAGCGAGTATTTCATTGAAGACATCGGATCGCCGAAGTTGATTATTCTGCCCGCTCCAAACGCGCTACGTCAAGCCTGTTGGGAACGGGTGTTGCACTGCGTAGCGGAGGGCGCGATTTTAGTCGTGACGGGAGTAATTGACAGAGACGAGTACTTGCGTCCTGTTCCGCGTATCGCCTCGCTTCTGGAAAGCCCGTTATGCACGAAAGGGGCGGGCGTTCCTCCCGTGATTGTAAACGTCACAGGCGGGCATCCTGAGCCGGAGTTGCAAAAAGAAGCCACTGGCCGTATTCTCACGATAGCGCCTGTCTCACGTTGCGAACGCATGAAAGCCGATGTAGATGGCGAGACGCATACCGCTATCTTTGGGGGCGATAAGATACAGCGTCTCGAAAAAGCGGTTTCTACATTCGAGTATGAGCCAAAGCCGCTAGATACCATGACCCTCTCCTACGGCGAAGGGAAAATCCTCTACTGTGGGCTTCCTCTCGAACTCTCCGACACGATGGATGCCCTACAGGCGCTCTACCGAAGAGGTTGCGTGGAGGCGCAAATCGCGACTACGGACGCGCAACCAGATGGCGTTACGATAAGCCGCGTGGAGTTCGCAGAGACGACTCTAGCGATTATCGTCAGCGAATCGGATGAAGGAGCCGCGTTCAAGTTCTACCTCAATGGTTGCTACTACTGGTGCGAAGTCACGGCGGGAAATACTGTTCTCGCTTTCGTCCACAACGACACGTGGGAGGTTCTCTCCGCTTCACCGCAGGGAGGATTGAAGCGCGTGTAGCCTCTTGCCTTTTCAAGCGCCCGCCCCTTCAGCCTCTACCCTCACGCATCCCTCTCCCAAACTTGGGAAAGGGATGCGGGTAGGCTGAAAACGGTGAAAGTCGAGTTTTATATCGCGACGCGGGTTAAAATCGCAAAAATACGAGAGGAATCGAAGACAAACGTGTCGAAAAGAAAGTGAAGGCAAACCTACCAACACCTACTGGGGAGAAATATGACAATGGCGCAGATTTTTACCATGCCGCAACTGGGTTCCACGATGGAGGAGGGAACCATTCTCAAGTGGCGTAAGCATGAGGGAGACGCTGTGAAAAGCGGCGAGATTCTTCTGGAAATAGAGACCGATAAAGCCTCGATGGAGGTAGAGTCGCCTATAGACGGCGTTTTACGGAAGACGCTGGCAAAGGAGAACGACCTCGTTCCCATACGTCAGCCTATCGCAATCATAGCCTCTGCAACGGAGTCTATAGACGCGCTACTGGCGGAGGCGCTGGGCGGAGCCGCGGCGGAAGCGATACCCGCCCCGATGAGCGAAGCCCTGCCAACTCTCTCTAGTGCAGCAACTACGCCCGCGCCCTCCTCGCTGGTAGAGGTATTTCTATCGCCTCGCGCCTCGCGGCTTGCAGAGGAGCATAACGTATCACGGGCGGAGTTGGCAGGACGCGGCACAGGACCCCAAGGGCGTATCATAGAGCGCGATATTCTCGCCTTGGTAGAGGCGCGAAAAGCGCAACCCGCCGAAAAAGCCTCTCCACGCGCAACCCCGCTTGCGGCGCGAGTCGCCGACGATTTAGGCGTAGACCTCAGCGAACTGACGCTGGGACTTCCGGGCAGTCGGGTGCGGCGCGACGATGTGGTGCGCTACGCCGAAAGCCGTCAGCCCGCCCCCGCGTTAGCGGCTACTCCCGCGCAAGAGGATGTCACAATAAAGCCCTTTGCGGGTATGCGAAAACGTATCGCGGACAATGTGGCGAAGTCGCGCTTCACCGCCCCCCATGTCACCCTTACCATCGAGGTAGATATGACAGCGACGGCGGAGTTCCGCCAGCGGATACTACCGGAGGTTGAGAAGGTCTACGGCGTGCGCGTCTCCTTCACGGATATAATCATTAAGGCGGTAGCGCGAGCGTTAGGCGAACACCCCATGCTGAACTCTGCGCTAGTCGGCGACGAAATACGCATCTACGCGCACAAGAATATCGGTATCGCAGTAGCGTTAGAGGAAGGGCTAGTCGTTCCTGTTCTCAAGCAGGCGGAGGAGAAATCAATCGGCGCTATCGCTCAAGAATCGAAGCCGCTGATTGACAGGGTGCGCGGCGGCAAGTTCACGCCTGACGACCTCGCAGGGGGAACCTTCACGATAACGAACTTGGGAACCTTTGGTATTGATAACTTCGACCCCATCATCGTGCCGCCGCAAGCCGCGATACTGGGCGTGTGTCGTATCTCGGATAAGCCTGTCGTGGTGAATAAAGCGATAGTCATTCGGAGTATGATGAACCTCTGCCTCTCCTTCGACCATCGCATTGTGGACGGCGCTCCTGCAGCGCGGTTCCTGCAACGCCTGAAAGAGTTGCTTGAGAATCCCTTGCTGATTTTGATATAGGCTTACTTTTGTTGCCTTTTTTGTGTCTTCAAAAGGAGTATCTGAATGAAGCGCCCAGAGATAGTTATTGGATTGGTAGGAGCGCTCGTCGCCAACCTTGACCGTGTTATTGAGGCTATTGAAAAATCTCTTGCGGAAATTAACTACGGTCGTAACTACTCAGCCCCCTTTCGGGGGGAACCTAACCCC